>NZ_JBJGYN010000004.1:0-193154 GCF_054050015.1 Geodermatophilus sp. SYSU D01176
GTATAAGGGGTGCTTGGGGTGTCCGGCCGTCCACTCCAATCTATCAGGTCAGGTGGACGTGCCGGGTCGAGGCACCCGGGCGACGGGGACCCAGGACGCACGGCGGTGAGCTCAGCTGGTCATCCGGCGGAGGACCGGGCCGGGTCAGCGGCCGGCGCCGACCACCGTCAGCGCGCCGGGCACGCAAACGCTCGCCGCCGGCAGCGGGGCCACCGGCTCGCCGTCGGCGTAGGTGCTCAGCCCCTCCCCCGCCAGCTCCACCCGGCGGGCGCGGTGCACGGTGACCGCCGGGTGGTCGACGTGCGTGCCGGCGGTGAGCCGCGGGCGGGTGCGCACCAGGTCCCGGCGGCTGACCGGGCCGACGACGGTGACGTCGAAGGTCCCGTCGGCGGGGTCGGCGGCCGGGCACACGCGCATGCCGCCGCCGTAGCAGGGGGTGTTGCCGACGGCGACCAGGGTGACGGGGCCGGCCCGCGGCTCGCCGTCGAGGACGAGGGTGAGCGCGCGGGGCCGCAGCCGGGCCAGCTCGGCGAGGACGGCCACGTCGTAGCGGCGCGGCCCGCGCGGCCAGCGCAGCCGGTTGGCCCGGTCGGTGACCGCGGAGTCGAAGCCGCAGCACAGCACGGTGGCCCACCAGCGGTCCCCGGTGCGGCCGGCGTCGAGGACGCACCCCCGCCCGGCCCGCAGATCGGTGGCGGCCGCCTCCGCCGCGGCGCCCGGGTCGGCCGGCACGCCGAGGGCGAGGGCGAGGTCGTTGCCGGTCCCGGCCGGGACGACGGCCAGCGGGGTGCCGGAGCCGGCGACGGCCTGCAGGGCGGCGTGCGCGGCGCCGTCCCCACCGATCGCGACGACGGCGGCGGCGCCGGCGGCGACCGCCTCGGCGGCCTGGCGCTCCGCGGCGGTGCGCGTGGCGGCGGGCAGCACCCGCGGGCGCAGGCCGGCGGCGCGCAGCGCGTCGAGGACGGCGCCGGCGACCGCGCGGGCCCGCCCGCGCCCGGCCGCCGGGCTCACCAGGACGGCGACGTCGTTCCCGGCGCCGTCCCCGCTCAGCGGCGGGTGCGCGCCGGGCCGTCCAGCGACGCGGCCGGTGCCTCCGCGGTGGGGTCCTCCCGGCGCAGGTCGTCGTAGGGGGTGGGGGCCGCGTCCAGCCGGGACGGCGCGGCGTCCAGGGGCGAGGCCTCGTCGTCGGCGAGCTCGTGGAAGTGCTCGGCGGCGTCCCGCTTGGCCCGCCGCCGGTCGACCAACCGGGCGACCTGGATCGCCAGCTCGAACAGCACGATCATCGGCCCGGCCATGAGCAGCATGGTGAACGGGTCCTGCGTCGGGGTGACGAAGGCGGCGAAGACCACCGTCAGGAAGAAGATCCACCGCCGGGCCCCGCGCAGCGCCTCGTAGGTGAGGACGCCGGCCAGGTTCAGCGCCACCGCGATCAGCGGCACCTCGAAGCTCACCCCGAACGCCACGAGCAGGGAGAGCATGAAGCCGATGTAGTCCGGGGCGGTCAGCGCGATGACGGTGCCCTCGCCGGCCAGGCCGAGCAGCAGCTCCAGGCCCGCCGAGAGGGAGACGTAGGCCAGCACCGCGCCCAGCGCGAACAGCGTCGTGGAGACCGCGACGAAGCCGAACCCGTAGCGCTTCTCGTTCCGCTTCAGCCCCGGGGTGACGAACGCCCACAGCTGGTACAGCCACACCGGCGCCGACAGCACCGCCCCGGCCAGCAGGCTGACCTTGAGCCGGATGAAGACCCCACCGAAGACGTCGGTGATCAGCAGGCCGCAGCTGTCGTCGGCCGCTCCGCCGTACCGCAGGTCCGCCGGCAGGCCGCAGTACGGCGCCCGGATGAAGTCGCCGAGGCCCTGCTCGTACCACCAGAACGCGACGGCGGTGGCCAGCAGGAGGGCCAGCAGCGCCTTGGCGATCCGGTTGCGCAGCTCGGTGAGGTGCGCGACCAGCGTCATCGTCGCCGCGGGGTCCCGCGGCGGGCGGCGCCGGCGCAGGCCGGACCGCTTCCGGGCCGGCTCGCCCGTGCCACTGTCGCTCATGGTGGTGCCGGGGGTGGGGGTCAGCGGGTGCTGTCGGCCGGGCCGGCCTGGGTGGCGCGGGCGCGCAGCTCGGCGGCCCGGGCCTCGGCGGCGCGCGCCTCGGCCTCGAGGGCCTCGCGCTCGCGGTCCGCGGCGGTCGCCGGCGGCAGCACCTCACCGCGCACCGGCGCGGTCCGGGCGGCGTCCTTGGTGCGGACGTCGTCGTCCTTCATGCCCTTCATCTCGCCCTTGAAGATGCGCAGCGACCGGCCCAGGGAGCGCGAGGCGTCCGGCAGCTTCTTGTACCCGAAGAGCAGCAGGATGGCCAGGATGATCAGGCCGATCTCGAGCGGTCCGAGGTTGGGCATGGCGGTCCTCCGTGGGTGGGTGGCGTCGTCGATGCTACGTGCCCGCAGGCGTCCTGCCGCCCCCGAAACGGGGGGTGTGGCGGCCCTGGTCAGGAGGGGCGGCGGACCTCGGCGGCGCGGGCGGCGGTCGCCTGCGCCCCGGTGAGCAGCGGGCGGACGTCGTGCTCCAGCGCTGCGAGCTCCCGGCGCAGCCGGCCCGCGGCGCCGAGCAGCCCGTACGCCAGCGCGCCCAGCACGACGACGGCGAGCACGGCGACGGCGATCCACACGACGGTCAGCAGCACGGCTCTCGACCCTAGCCGCCGGAGGTGGACGGGAGCTGTCCGCCGGCTGCATACCGGGTGAGCGCGGCGCGGGCGTCGGCGGCCACGGCCGCGGCCAGCTCGGCCGGCTCGTCCACGGTGGCGGCCCCGCCGAGGGAGGCCACCAGCCGCCGCGCCCAGGCCATGTCGGCGGTGCGGACGGCGACAGCGAGCCCGCCCGGCGGGTCGTCGACCTCGCGCACGTCCTCCACCGGGTAGTACTCGGCCACCCAGCGGGCGGTGCGGGCCAGCCGCAGCCGGACCACCGGCGAGCCCGGCTCGGGCTGGTAGAGGCCGGCGTCCACGTCGCGCAGGTGCACCCCCGGCGGCGGGGACGACGGCTCGTCGAGGACCTGGACGTCGTCGATCCGGTCCAGCCGGAACAGCCGGACGCCGGCGACCTCCCGCGACCACGCCTCGAGGTACCAGCGGCCGTCGACCAGCAGCAGCCGCAGCGGGTCGACGGTGCGCTCGGTCCGCTCGTCCCGGGTGGGCACGTAGTAGTGCAGGTGCAGCGCCCGCCCGCGCTCCAGCCCCTCCCGGACGACGGCCAGCGCCTGCTCCTTGGCGTCCACCGACAGCGCCACCGGCGTGACCCGCTCGGCGGCGTGCCCGGCGGCGGCCGACACCTTGGCCAGGGCGCGGCTGACCGCCTCCCGCTCGGCGAGGCCGGGCAGCTCGAGCAGGGTGCGCAGCGCCACCACCAGCGCGACCGCCTCGTCGGTGGTCAGCCGCAGCGGGCGCACCATGCCCGCGGTGAAGGTGACCCGCACCCGGTCGCCCTCGAAGGCCAGGTCGATGAGGTCCCCGGGCCCGTAGCCGGGCAGCCCGCACATCCACAGCAGCTCCATGTCGCGGCGCAGCTGCCGCTCGGGGACGCCGAAGTCGCGGGCCACCTCGGCCAGCGGCACCCCCTCGGGGCGGGCGGTGAGGTACGGCACCAGCGAGAGCAGCCGGGTCATCCGTTCGGTGGTCGTGGGGGCGCTCACGCCGCCCCCTCCGGTGCCATCGCGGCGAGCCGGGTCAGCCGCTCGACCACCGCCGCCCGCACCGCGGCCGGGGCCTCGACGACGACGTCGGCGCCGTAGGAGGCGATCTCGCCGGCCAGCCGCATCGGCTCGGTGGTGCGCAGCTCCAGCCGGTCGTCCCCGTCCTCGGCCGGCCCCAGCGGAACGGCGTGCCGGCGCAGCCCGACCGCGGTGCCGGGCCGCGCCCGCACCACCACCAGCTGCTCCTCGCCGCGGGCCTGCCCGGCCACCATGGCCGCCAGGTCGACGTCCGCCGGCGGCTCGAACACCCCCGGGGGGCCGACCGCCTTCGGCGCGCCGACGACGCGGGAGAGCCGGAACACCCGCGGCGCCTGCCGGTCGAGGTCCAGCCCGCCGAGGTACCAGCGGCCGTGCCAGGCGACGACGCCCCACGGCTGCACGCGGCGGCGGGTCGGGGCGTCCTCGTCGGGACGGCGGTAGTCGAAGGTCAGCTCCCGGCGGTCGCGGGCCGCGGCGTAGCTGGGCTCGAAGGCCGGCTCGTCGGAGTCCAGCCGCGGCCGCAGCGGGATCGCCCGGGAGGTGTCGACGTCCACCCCGGCGGCCTTGAGCTTGACCAACGCGCTCTGCGCGGCGCCGGCCAGCTGCGCGGACTCCCACAGCCGCAGCGCGAGGCCCACCGCGGCGGCCTCCTCGCCGGTGAGGGTGATCTCGGGCAGCTCGTAGTCGGCGCGGGCGATGCGGTAGCCGTCCTCGGTGTCGAACACGCTGGTGCGGCCGGTCTCCAGCGGCACGCCCATCTCGCGCAGCTCGGCCTTGTCCCGCTCGAACATCCGCTTGAACGCCTCGTCGGCGCGGGCGGTGCCGTCGTCGGGCTCGTACCCGGGGACGGTCGCGCGGATCTTCGCCGCCGTCACGTACTGCCGGGTGCCGAGCAGGGCGATGACCAGGTTCACCAGCCGCTCCGCCCGCTTCGCCGCCACGGCCCCAGGCTAGTTGAAGGACCCCCTGCCCCCCGCCACTCGGCGGCCTCGTCCAGAGGCTCGCCGCGAGCGTGCGAGCGGTGAGGAGGACGGGGGCCTTGTACCTGCAGGGGGCCGGGCGACCCGCGAGCGCGCTGGCTAGCCTGCCCGGGTGGGGGAACACGGGACGACACAGCAGCGGATCCGGTGGCGACGGGGCACGGTGACCGCCCTCGGGCGCGCCTGGCGGGACGCCCAGGAGCTCACCGCCCAGGTCGACGGCGACGGCGAGGTCCGCGCGCTGGCGCACCCGTCGCTGGTCGGCGTCCCGGAGGTCGGCGACACCGTGCTGCTCAACACCACGGCCTGGGCGCAGCGGCTGGGCACCGGCGGCTACGCGCTCGTGGTCGCCGTCCCCGACCGGCTGCCGCCGGACCCCGCGGGCCCCGGCCACCTGGTCAAGGCCCGGTACACGCCGCTGCAGGTGAGCGTGCAGGGCGTCGACGAGCAGGACACCGAGCACCACCGCACGATCGCCGACGCCGAGGACCTCGCCGGGATGCCCGTCGTCGTCGCCGACCTGCACTCGGCACTGCCGGCCGCGCTGATCGGCGTCCTGGCCACCGACCCGGACCTGAGGGTCGCCTACGTCATGACCGACGGCGGCGCGCTGGTCGCCGGCTTCTCCCGGACGCTGTCGTCGCTGACGCCGTCGCTGGCCGGCGTGGTGACCGTGGGTCAGGCGTTCGGCGGCGACCTGGAGGCGGTCACCCTGCACACCGGGCTGCTGGCCGCCAAGCACGTCCTCGGCGCCGACGTGGCGATCGTCAGCCAGGGGCCGGGCAACCTCGGCACCGGCACGCCGTGGGGCTTCTCCGGGGTGGCCGCCGGCGAGGTGTGCAACGCCGTCACCGTGCTCGGCGGGGAGCCGGTCGGGGCGCTGCGCATCTCCGACGCCGACCCGCGGCCCCGGCACCGCGGGGTCTCGCACCACTCGCTGACCGCGTTCGGGCGGGTCGCCCTGGGCGGGGTGACGCTGGTGGCCCCGCGCGGGCTGGGCTCGGAGCTGGGCAGCCAGGTCGAGGAGGACCTCGCCGGCCAGCCGGAGCGCAACCGGGTGGTGTGGATGGACGTCGACGGCCTCGAGGAGGCCCTCGGCCTGTCCCCCGTGCCGCTGTCGACGATGGGCCGCGGCTATCCCGAGGAACGCGCCTACTTCCTGGCCGCGGCCGCCGCGGGCCGCTACGCCGCCCTGCAGGTCCCGCTCGACTGACCGTCGGCCCCTCGGCCCGCGCCGAGTGCGACGAACTCGTGGTGATCAGCCCCTGATGGCCACGAGTTCGTCGCACTCGGCGGGCGTCACATGCTGGCGATGAGCTTGTCCACGCGCTCGTCGACGGCCTTGAAGGGGTCCTTGCACAGCACGGTGCGCTGGGCCTGGTCGTTGAGCTTGAGGTGCACCCAGTCGACTGTGAAGTCCCGGCGCTTCTCCTGGGCCCGCCGGATGAACTCCCCGCGCAGCCGGGCGCGGGTGGTCTGCGGGGGCACGTTCTTGGCCTCGAACACCCGCGGCTCGTGGGCCACCCGGTCGACCTGGTTGTTGCGCTCCAGGAGGTAGTACAGCCCGCGGGTGCGGCTGATGTCGTGGTAGGCCAGGTCCATCTGGGCGATCCGCGGGTGGCTCATCGGCAGGTCCCGCTTGGCCCGGTAGCGCTCGATGAGCTGGTACTTGGTGGCCCAGTCGATCTCCCGGTCGATCAGCGACAGGTCGCCGGTGTCGACGGCCTTGAGCACCCGGCCCCACAGCTCCAGCATCTGCCGGTGCACCGGGCCGAAGCCCTCCCGGTCGACGAACTCCGCGGCCCGGGAGTGGTACTCCGACTGGATCTCCAGCGCCGACATCTCCTTGCCGTTGGCCAGCCGCACCTTGCGCCGTCCGGTCATGTCGTGGCTGATCTCGCGGATGGCGCGGATCGGGTTCTCCAGGCTCATGTCCCGGATCGGCACCCCGGCCTCGATCATCCGCAGCACCAGGTCGGTGACGGCGACCTTGAGCAGCGTCGTCGTCTCGTTCATGTTGGAGTCCCCGACGATCACGTGCAGCCGCCGGTAGCGCTCGGCGTCGGCGTGCGGCTCGTCGCGGGTGTTGATGATCGGCCGCGAGCGGGTGGTCGCCGACGAGACGCCCTCCCAGATGTGCTCGGCGCGCTGGGACACGCAGTAGATCGCCCCGCGCGGGGTCTGCAGCACCTTGCCCGCGCCGACGACGATCTGCCGGCTGACCAGGAACGGGATGAGCACGTCGGCCAGCCGGCTGAACTCCCCGTGCCGGCCGACCAGGTAGTTCTCGTGGCAGCCGTAGCTGTTGCCGGCGGAGTCGGTGTTGTTCTTGAACAGGTAGATGTCGCCGGTCACGCCCTCCTCGGCCAGCCGCTGCTCGGCGTCGACCAGCAGCCCCTCGAGGATCCGCTCGCCGGCCTTGTCGTGGACGACGAGCTCGGTGAGGTCGTCGCACTCGGCGGTGGCGTACTCCGGGTGGCTGCCCACGTCCAGGTACAGCCGGGAGCCGTTGCGCAGGAAGACGTTGGAGCTGCGCCCCCACGACACCACGCGGCGGAACAGGTAGCGGGCCACCTCGTCCGGGGACAGCCGGCGCTGGCCGCGGAAGGTGCACGTCACGCCGTACTCGGTCTCGATGCCGAAGATCCGTCGTTCCACGGACCGACTCTAGGCGCCGGATGCGACGAAAGCTCCCTCTCCGCGCCCGCGTCGCCCCGGGCCGTGGCGGGTGGACCCGATCAGCCCTGCCGGTGCGCGTCGAGCCGTTGCAGCAGGTCGGCGGCCACCTCCTCGACGGTGTCGTGGTCGTTCTGGCTGGCCCGTTGCCGGGCGTGGATCAGCGCCGCGCGGTTGACGGTGCGGAAGTCGCCGTACGGGAAGGCGTAGCGTCCCTTGGTGCCCTCCGAGGCGTCCGGGTCTTCGGCCAGGTGCCATGCGGCGAAGGCGCCGAAGCCCTCGGCTTCGATGAAGGCGTTGGCGGCCGCGGCGTCCGGCGCGACGTCGGACCACGCGGTGTCGTCGTCGTACGTGCCGTCGTCGATCAGCTTCTGCGCCTGCGCGACGGCGGCCCTGTTCACCCGGTACTCCGGCATGCGACCGTCCTACCCGTCCCGGGAGCCGAGGGGCAGGCCCGGGGCACCCGTGCCCCTGCGACCCCGCGCTCCCAGCTGTTCCGTCATCCGGGTCAGGTGGTGGGTGCCTCTCCCCCGCTGCCGGCCGTCCCGCCGCTGTCGGGGGCCGACGGCTCGCCGAGCCCGGCCGGGGTGCCCGGCTGCGGCACGCTGGGCGAGTGCGCGGCGGTGTGCGGCTCCTCGCCACCGACGGCCTCGGGCTCCTCCCGCCGCTCCAGCAGCGGGCGCAGCGCCGCACCGGTGATCCGCCGGAACGCCCGCTTGGGCCGCCGCCGGTCGAGGACGGCGACCTCCAGCTGCTCGGCCGACAGCAGGCCGCCGGGACCGCCGTTGCCGGCCGCGGTGGCCGGGCTGACCGCCGACAGCGCCTGGACGCCGACCTGCAGCGCCTCGGCCAGGGACAGGCCCGGCAGGAAGTGCTCGCGCAGGTTGGCGCTGACCGCCTCGGCCTGGCCGCCCATGACGACGAAGTCGGGCTCGTCGACGACCGAGCCGTCGAAGGTCAGCCGGTAGAGCTGGTCGGTCTCCGGGGTGTCGCCCACCTCGGCCACGCACAGCTCGACCTCGTAGGGCTTGGTCTGCTGGGTGAAGATCTCGCCGAGGGTCTGCGCGTAGGCGTTGGCGATCACCCGGCCGGTGACGTCGCGGCGGTTGTAGCTGTAGCCGCGGACGTCGGCCAGCCGCACGCCGGCCACCCGCAGGCTCTCGAACTCGCTGTAGCGGCCGACGGCGGCGAAGCCGATCCGGTCGTAGAGCTCGCCGACCTTGTGCAGCGTGGAGCTGGGGTTCTCGGCGATGAACAGGACGCCGTCGGCGTAGGTGAGGACGGCGACGCTGCGACCGCGGGAGATGCCCTTGCGGGCGTACTCCGAGCGGTCGCGCATCAGCTGCTCGGGCGAGGCGTAGTACGGCAACGTCATGGCGCTCAGCCCTGCCCCTCGGCGGCGGCCCGCTCGTCGATGATGGTCTTGGCGACGGCGGCGACCTCGTCGTCGGTCAGCCGGACCGCGCCCTCGGCGTCGACCCGGTAGACGATCGGGTACAGCCGGCGCACCGGGTCGGGCCCGCCGGTGGCGGAGTCGTCGTCGGCGGCGTCGTAGAGCGCCTCGACCAGGCTGCGCGTGGCGGCGTCGCCGTCCAGGCCCGGCCGCCAGGTCTTCTTGAGCGAGTTGCGGGCGAACAGCGACCCGGAGCCGACGGCGGCGTAGCCGCGCTCCTCGTAGTTCCCGCCGGTGACGTCGTAGCTGAAGATCCGGCCCGGGATGGTGTCCGGCGCGGCGTCGAGGTCGAAGCCGGCGAACAGCGGGACGACGGCCAGGCCCTGCAGCGCCGCGCCGAGGTTGCCGCGGATCATCTGGGCCAGCCGGTTGGCCTTGCCGTCGAGGGAGAGGGTGAGGCCCTCGATCTTCTCGTAGTGCTCGAGCTCGACCTGGTAGAGCCGCACCATCTCGATGGCGATGCCGGCCGCACCGGCGATGCCGATGACCGACCAGGCGTCGGCCGGGTAGACCTTCTCGATGTCCCGGCTGGAGATCAGGTTGCCCATGGTCGCCCGCCGGTCGCCACCCATGAGGACGCCGCCCGCGTAGGTGACCGCGACGATCGTGGTGCCGTGCGGCGTGATGTCACCGACCGGCAGCTGCGGCACCGGACGGCGGCCCGGCAGCAGGTCCGGCGCGGCCGTCGCGAGGAAGTCGGTGAACGAGGAACCCACCCGGTCCAGGTAGGCGGGCGTGAACCCGCTCCGACCAGCTGACGTCTCGTTCACCCATCCGCCTCTCACCCGCGTGCCGGTATCTCCCGCGCTGTCGCTGGCGACCCTACCGGCGACCCGGACCGGTGGCTGTCCGGCCGGGGCGAACAGCGTGCCGCCTCGGCACCGGAGCCGATCGAGACGGTGGTCCGACGGTCAGCCGCTCGCCTGCATGGCCCTCCAGCGGGCGAAGCCGTGGCTGCACCGCCGGTCACGGGCACGGCCAGGCCGGCCCTGACCGCGCGGGTCGCCGGGCTCCGGCCGGCTGCCGACCGATCGCGGCAAGGCCCGGTGTCGGTCGACGTAGTGGGCGGCTGCACGGAGGACCTCAGGGTCGTCCTTGAACTGCCCGAGCCCACCGTTGCAGTTGAAGCACAGCAACTCGCGGACCTCGCCCGTGTCGTGGTCGTGGTCCACGTGAGCCGCCGGCGCTGTTCGACAGATCGCGCAGAGTCCGCCCTGCGCCTCGAACATCACGTCGGCCTCCTCCGCCGTGATGCCGTACCGCCGCTTCAAGTGGTACGTACGTGCACCACCGACCTTGTCCTTGGACGCCTTGCCCCGGGCGTTGTGACAGGGCTTGCAGTACGTGTGAACGCCGCTACGACTGGCTCGGGACCCAGGGAATTCAGCATGGGGCTTCACCGCATCGCAGTCCGGGCACCACTTGAACCCGTCCGGAACACTCCGCCCCACCGGATATCGACGCGTCGGAGGTCCGATTCGCCGGGCCTTCGACTCCCTGAGCCTGCGTCGGGCATGCTCACGGCAGTAGAACGCCAACCCGTCACGGCGTCGCCTGTCCTTGGTGAAGTGCTCGAAGGGTCGTTCCTCGCCACAATCCGGACAGAACTTCGTCACCGCAACTTCTCATCTCACTGGAATTGCGAGACAGGAATGGTCATTGGCCCCCTTTTTGTACATATGACCTAACGAATTCCTCGCTGTTCTCCTCCAATACCTCGTCAATTTCATCGAGGATGGAGTCGAGGTCCTCGGAGACCTCCTTGTGGCGCTCGGCGACCTCGGTGTCGACCGACGCCTCGACCTCCTCGGTCTCCTCCCGCGTGCGCGTCGAGCGCTGCTGACCGCCGCTGTCCCTCGTGGCCATGGGTTCCTCCCGGTGCAGGTCGTGGCTGGTGCCTGGTGCAGAAGTTACCCGCGAGGTGCGACGTTCGGAGGTCGACCGACCCGGGGGTCAGCCGCCGGTGATGGTGTCGACCAGCTCCTGGGCCGAGGACGTCGACTCGAACAGCGCGCCCACGTGGTCGCGGGTGCCCCGCAGCGGCTCCATCGTCGGGATGCGGACCAGGTTCTCCCGGCCGAGGTCGAAGACCACCGAGTCCCACGACGCGGCGGCCACCTGGGCCGGGTAGCGACGCAGGCACTCCCCGCGGAAGAACGCCCGGGTGTCCGTCGGCGGGCGCAGCATCGCCCGCGTCACCTCCTCGTCGGTGAGCAGCCGCTGCATCGAGCCGCGCGACACCAGCCGGTGGTACAGCCCCTTCTCCGGCCGGACGTCGGAGTACTGCAGGTCGACCAGGTGCAGCCGGGAGTCGCCCCACCCGAGGCCGTCGCGCGAGCGGTAGCCCTCCAGCAGCCGCAGCTTGGCCGGCCAGTCCAGCCGGTCGGCGCAGCGCATCGGGTCGACCGCGAGGTCCTCGAGCACCTCGGCCCACCGGCGCAGCACGTCGGCGGCCTGGCCGTCGTCCTCGCCCCGCCGGTCGACGTGCCGCTGCGCCATCTCCAGGTACGCCTGCTGGACCTCCAGGGCGGTCATCCGGCGCCCGTCGCGCAGCCGCACCTGGTGGGTCAGCGACGGGTCGTGGCTGATCGCCTGCAGCGCCTGCACCGGCTCCTCGATGGAGAGGTCCTGGGTGAGGGTGCGCGCCTCGATCATGTCCAGCACCAGCGCCGTCGTCCCGACCTTGAGGTAGGTGGACAGCTCGGCGAGGTTGGCGTCGCCGATGATCACGTGCAGCCGGCGGTACTTGTCGGCGTCGGCGTGCGGCTCGTCGCGGGTGTTGATGATCGGCCGCTTGAGGGTCGTCTCCAGGCCCACCTCGACCTCGAAGAAGTCCGCGCGCTGGGAGAGCTGGAAGCCCTGCGTGCGGCTCTCGGTGCCGATGCCGACCCGCCCGGAGCCGGCCACCACCTGGCGGGTCACGAAGAACGGGATCAGCCCGCGGATGATGTCGAGGAACGGCGTCCGCCGGTCCATCAGGTAGTTCTCGTGGGCACCGTAGGAGGCGCCCTTGCCGTCGGTGTTGTTCTTGTACAGCTGGATCGGCTGGGTGCCCGGGATGCGCGCGGCGCGCCGGGCCGCCTCGGCCATCACCTGCTCCCCCGCCTTGTCCCACAGGACGACGTCGCGCGGGTTGGTGACCTCCGGCGTCGAGTACTCCGGGTGCGCGTGGTCGACGTAGAGGCGGGCTCCGTTGGTGAGGATGACGTTGGCCATCCCCGAGTCCTCCTCCAGGTCGTTGTGGTCCAGCGCCTGGGCCGGGGAGAGGTCGAAGCCGCGGGCGTCGCGCAGCGGCGACTCCTCCTCGAAGTCCCAGCGCGGCCGCCGCGGCGTGGGGGCCTCGGCCACCGCCCACGCGTTCACGACCTGGCTGGAGAGCGTCGTCGGGTTCGCCGTCGGCTGCCCGGGCACCGAGATGCCGTACTCGACCTCGGTGCCCATGACCCGCCGCACGCTCATGTCGCCACCCTAGGCGTCCGCGGCGACACCGTCCGGGGACGGGCGGGTGTCGCCGCCGGGGCCCGCCACCGGTGGCGGGACGGGTCCCGGGACGGCGGACGGCCCGGCCCCCGCGGTGCGGGAGCCGGGCCCTCGTGCGGCCCCGTCCCGGGTCCCGCCCGGAGCCTGCGGAGGGTGGGAGGACGGGGTCCTCCTGCTACAGGTACTGGCCGGTGTTGGTCGCGGTGTCGATCGCGCGGCCGCTCTCGGTGCCCTTGCCGCTGATGAGCGTGCGGATGTAGACGATCCGCTCGCCCTTCTTGCCCGAGATCCGCGCCCAGTCGTCGGGGTTGGTGGTGTTGGGCAGGTCCTCGTTCTCCTTGAACTCGTCGAGGCAGGCTGCCATCAGGTGGCCGACGCGCAGCCCGCCGGCGCCGGTCTCCAGCCGCTCCTTGATCGCCATCTTCTTGGCGCGGTCGACGATGTTCTGCAGCATCGCGCCGGAGTTGAAGTCCTTGAAGTACAGGACCTCCTTGTCGCCGTTGGCGTAGGTCACCTCGAGGAAGCGGTTCTCCTCGCTCTCGGTGTACATCCGCTCGACGGTGCGCTGGATCATCCCGGCCACGGTCGCCTCGCGGCTGTTGCCGTGCTCGGCGAGGTCGTCGGGGTGCAGCGGCAGCGTGGTGGTCAGGTACTTGCTGAAGATGTCGCGGGCGGCCTCCGCGTCCGGCCGCTCGATCTTGATCTTCACGTCGAGGCGGCCGGGCCGCAGGATCGCCGGGTCGATCATGTCCTCGCGGTTGGAGGCGCCGATGACGATGACGTTCTCCAGCCCCTCCACGCCGTCGATCTCGCTGAGCAGCTGCGGCACGATCGTCGACTCGACGTCCGAGGAGACCCCGGACCCGCGGGTGCGGAAGATCGAGTCCATCTCGTCGAAGAAGACGATGACCGGCGTCCCCTCCCCGGCCTTCTCGCGGGCCCGCTGGAAGACCAGCCGGATGTGCCGCTCGGTCTCGCCGACGTACTTGTTGAGCAGCTCGGGGCCCTTGATGTTGAGGAAGTAGGACTTCGCCTGCCCCTCCCCCTTCACCGCGGCGACCTTCTTGGCCAGCGAGTTGGCCACCGCCTTGGCGATGAGCGTCTTCCCGCAGCCGGGCGGCCCGTAGAGCAGGATCCCCTTGGGCGGGCGCAGCTCGTACTCGCGGAACAGGTCCGCGTGCAGGAACGGCAGCTCGACGGCGTCGCGGATCTGCTCGATCTGCCGGGCCAGCCCGCCGATGTCGCCGTAGTCGATGTCGGGGACCTCCTCGAGGACCAGCTCCTCGACCTCGCTCTTGGGGATCCGTTCGTAGACGTAGCCCGAGCGGGTCTCCAGCAGCAGCGAGTCGCCGCTGCGCAGCGGCTGGTCGGTGAGGGAGTCGGCGAGGTGGACGACGCGCTCCTCGTCGGTGTGCCCGATGACCAGCGCGCGCGGCGCCTCGCCCTCGACCGGCTCCAGCAGCTCCTTGAGCATGACGACGTCCCCGGCACGCTCGAAACCGCACGCCTCGACGACGTTCATCGCCTCGTTGAGCATGACCTCCTGGCCGTGCTGGAGGCCGTCGGTCTCCACGGCCGGGGAGACCGACACGCGCAGCTTGCGGCCGCCGGTGAAGACGTCGACCGTGCCGTCGTCGTGCCGGGTGAGGAAGACGCCGTAGCCCGACGGCGGCTGGCCGAGCCGGTCGACCTCCTCCTTGAGCGTGACCAGCTGGTCGCGCGCGTCGCGCAGCGTGCCGGCGAGCTTGTCGTTGCGCTCCGACAGGAAGGCCGCGCGGCCCTCCGCCTCCGCCACCCGCTCCTCGAGCAGCCGCAGCTGGCGCGGGCTCTCCGCCACCTTGCGGCGCAGCAGGCCGATCTCCTCCTCCAGGTAGGAGATCTGGCTGAGCAGCGCCGTCACGTCACGCTCGCGCCGCGCTCTGAACTCGTCGGGACCATTGCCAAGACCGGGGCCCATCGCGCACCTCCGACACATCGGGAGAGCCAGGACGCAAATCTATACACGGCCGGCCACAGCCTGCCCGGGGCTCGCCCACCAGCGGTCCGGTGCAGGGTCGCGCCGCCGGCCCCGTCCAGGGGCTCGCCGCGAGCCGGCGAGCGGTGGGGAGGGGGGTCCCCTCACTTCTGCGCCCGCCGCTGCCGCAGCGGGGCCACGACCCCCTCGGCCAGCCGCCGCGCGGTGACGAGGAACGCGGTGTGGGCGACCATCCGGTGTTCGGGGCGGACGGCGAGCCCGACCGCGTGCCAGGGCCGCAGCAGCGACTCCCAGGCGTGCGGCTCGGTCCACACGCCCTGCGCCCGCAGCGCCTCGACGTAGGTGGACAGCTGCGTCGTCGTCGCCACGTACCCGACCAGCACGCCGCCGGGACGCAGCGCGGCGGCCACGGTGGGCAGC
Organism: Geodermatophilus sp. SYSU D01176; assembly: GCF_054050015.1. Lineage (NCBI taxonomy): Bacteria > Bacillati > Actinomycetota > Actinomycetes > Geodermatophilales > Geodermatophilaceae > Geodermatophilus > Geodermatophilus sp. SYSU D01176. The sequence continues at coordinate 14,704 of NZ_JBJGYN010000004.1, forward strand.
ACCGCCCACGGCTCGAGCATGTCCAGCACGACCCGGTCCACGACCTCCTCGGCCGGGTGCTGGTCCAGGTCGCCCAGCCGCAGCGACCACGTGCCGGGCACCTCGCCGAAGAACGCGCCGACGTTGGCGCGGGCGACGTCGGCGAAGTCCTCCCGGCGCTCGTAGCTGGTGACGCGGCCGTGCTCCCCCACCGCGCGCAGCAGCGAGCAGGTCAGCGCCCCGGACCCGGCGCCGGCCTCGAGCACCCGCATGCCCGGGCCGATGTCGCCGAACCCGACGATCTGGGCGGCGTCCTTGGGGTAGATGACCTGCGCCCCGCGGGGCATGGAGAGCACGAAGTCGGCCAGCAGCGGCCGGAACGCCAGGTAGCCGGTGTTCGCCGTCGAGTGGACGACGGAGCCCTCCGGCGCGCCGATGAGGTCGTCGTGCGCGATCGCGCCGCGGTGGGTGTGGAACAGCTTGCCGGGCTCGAGGACGACGGTGTGCAGCCGGCCCTTGGGGTCGGTCAGCTGCACCCGGTCGCCGGCGACGAAGGCCCCGGGGGCCGGCTCCCCCCGCGGGGCCTCGGGCGTGTCGTCGGTCGGCTCGGCGGTCTGCTGCTGCGCGTCCACGGGCGGCCAGCCTACGGAGGCGCGGCGAGTGCCCGGCGCGCGCGCTCGGAAGTGTCGGTATCCCGGCCTAGCCTCGGACAGGTGACGACGATGGTGCAGACCGGGCAGCCCGCGGACGCGGCTGCCTCTTCCCCGGACGCCCCCGTCGCCGACACGGGGACGGTCGGGGGGCGGCCGCCGCGCCGCCCCTCGCTGTCCCCGAGCCGGGCGGCCGACTTCAAGACCTGTCCGCTGCTCTACCGCTTCCGCACGATCGACCGGCTGCCCGAGCGCAGGAGCCTCGCGGCGGTCCGCGGCACGCTGGTGCACTCGGTGCTCGAGCGGCTCTACGACCTGCCCGCCCGCGAGCGCACGCCGGAGGCGGCGCGCGAGCTGGTCGCCCCGGCGTGGGAGGAGCTGCGGGCCGACCCGGAGGTCGCCGAGCTGTTCGCCGCGGGCGGTGCGGCGGACGACGCCGCGGCCGAGCAGTCCGTGGACGCCCCGTCCCTGGAGGCATGGCTGGCGTCGGCCGGCACGCTGGTGGAGAACTACTTCGCCCTGGAGGACCCGTCGCGGATCGAGCCCGACGGCCGCGAGGAGCTGGTCGAGGTCACCCTGCCCGACGGTCTGCTGCTGCGCGGCTACGTCGACCGGCTCGACGTGGCCCCCAACGGCGCCCTCCGGGTGGTCGACTACAAGACCGGGTCGATGCCGCGCGAGGCGTTCGAGGGCAAGGCCCTGTTCCAGATGAAGTTCTACGCGCTGGTGCTGTGGCGCACCCGCGGCGTGGTGGCCAGCCAGCTCAAGCTGCTCTACCTGGGCAACGGCGACGCGCTGACCTACGCCCCCGACGAGGCCGAGCTCGTCCGGTTCGAGCGCACCCTGCAGGCGATCTGGGCGGCCATCGAGCGCGCGGTCGCGACCGGCGACTTCCGGCCCAACCGCACCCGGCTGTGCGACTGGTGCGACCACCAGGCGCTGTGCCCGTCGTTCGGCGGCACGCCGCCGCCCTTCCCCGCCGAGGCCGCGGCCGCCGCGGGGTGGGCGACGCTCCCGGTCGTCGAGCGCGACTGAGAGAGGACCCCCTGCCCCCCGCCACTCGCGAGGTCGCGGCGGGACCCTGCAGGGGGCCACGGCCCCCGGCCCGGGACGGGGCCGACCTGATCTGGACCGCGGGCGCCGTGACGCGGGAGCATCGCGCATGCGCGGATACCGGGCACCGCGGGCCTTCGACGGCGAACGCTTCCTCCCCGGCGGGGCGCTGGTGCTCGTCGAGGGCCGCACCATCGCGGGCGTCGAGCCCGGCACCGCGCCGGCGCCGGACGGTTGCGCGGTCACCGACGTCCCCGACGGCACGCTGCTGCCCGGGCTGATCGACACCCACGTGCACCTGTGCGCGGACGGCGGCCCGCGGGCGCTGGACCAGGTTCCCGAGCTGGACCCCGCGGAGCTCGACGCCGTCATCACCGCCGCGGAACAGGCGACCCTGCGGGCGGGCGTCACCGCCGTCCGGGACCTGGGCGACCACCACTGGACGGTGCTGGAGCGCGCCGGACGCGACGGCGAGCGGCCCACCGTGGTCGCCGCCGGGCCACCGCTGACCTCACCCGGCGGGCACTGCTGGTCGATGGGCGGCGAGACGACGGGGGTCGAGGCGCTGCGCCGGGCGGTGCGCGAACGGGCCGAGCGGGGCGCGGGCGTGGTCAAGGTCATGGCCAGCGGCGGCGTGCTCACCCCCGGCACCGACCTCACCGCGTGCCAGTTCAGCCTCGAGGAGCTGCGCGCCGTCGTCGACGAGGCGCACCGGCTCGGCCTGCCGGTCACCGCCCACGCGCACGGCCTGGCGGCGGTCGAGCGCAGTGTCGCGGCCGGCGTCGACGGGATCGAGCACGGCAGCTGCCTGACCGGCTCCGGCGTCCACCTGCCCGCCGAGCTGGCCGCCGCGCTGGCCGCCGCCCGCATCGACGTCTGCCCGACCGTCGGGTTCCTGCCCGGCCTGGACCCGCCGCCGCACGTGCAGGCCCGGCTGGCGGCGGTCGGCGCGACGATCGAGGATCACCTGCCGCACGTGGCGGCCCTGCACCGGGCCGGGGTCAGCCTGCTGGCGGGCACCGACGGCGGGGTCGGCCCGCCCAAGCGGCACGGTCAGGTGGCGTACGCGGTGGCCGACCTGGTCGGCCCCTGCGGCGTGCCGCTCGAGGAGGCGCTGACCGCGGCGACCGCCCGGGCCGCCCGTGCCTGCGGGCTGGGCGACCGGACCGGGCGGCTGGCGGCCGGGTACGACGCCGACCTGCTGGTCGCCGACGGGGACGTTGCCGCCGACGTCACCGCCCTGCAGCGGCCGCGCGTCGTCGTCTCCCGCGGCCGGGAGGTGCCGCTCTAGACGCCCGCGTCCACCGCGTCGCGGGCGGCGAGCACCGCGTGCAGCTCGGCCAGGTCCACGCCGACGAGGGTGTCGCGCAGCACCAGGCCGGGTGCCGGCGCGAGCGGCTGCAGGGACGGCACGCCGAGCACGGCGGCCCCGGCCGCCAGGCCGGCGGTGGAGCCCGCGACCGAGTCCTCCAGCACCACGCAGCCGGACGGCTCGACGCCGAGTGCGGCCATCGCCTGCAGGTACGGCGCGGGGTCGGGCTTGCGGGCGGGGACCTCGTCGCCGCAGACGGTGGTGTCGAACGGGGGGACGTCGGGGAACGCGCGGCCGATGGCGTCGAGCACGAGGTCGGCCAGCCGGCGCGGCGTGGTGGTCACCAGCGCGGTCGGGACGGCGGCGTGCCGCACCTCGCTCAGCAGCTCGCGGGCGCCGGGCCGCCAGTGGATCTCCCCGGCGAGCAGCTCCGCGGTGCGGTCCTCCACCCAGCGGGCGTCCGCCAGGAACTCCTCCTCGCTGCGCGCCACCCCGATGTCGGCGTAGAGGACGCCGAGCGCCGTCCGCATGCTCGTGCCGACCGTCTGCTCCCGGGCGGCCTCCGACAGCTTCCCGCCCAGCTCCCGGGCGAGGGCGAACATCGCCTCGCCCCAGTACTGCTCGGTCTCGACGAGGGTGCCGTCCATGTCGCACAGCACCGCCTGCAGCCGCGCGCCGTTCAGTCCGCTGCTCTCCGGGGTGCCCACTGGATCCACGGTACGGCGCGGCCGGGGCCCGGGCCGGTCCCCGGCCGGAGCACCGGCGTGACGGTCACCTCACTCGTCGTCGGTGCGGTACCCGAGGTTCGGGGACAGCCAGCGCTCGGCCTCCGCGAGCGTCCAGCCCTTGCGCCGCGCGTAGTCCTCCACCTGGTCCCGGCCGAGCCGCCCCAGCACGAAGTACCGCGACTGCGGGTGGGCCAAGTACAGGCCGCTGACGGCGGCGCCGGGCCACATGGCCATGCTGTCGGTGAGCGTGATGCCGGTGGCCGCCTCGACGTCGAGCAGCTCCCAGATGGTCCGCTTCTCGGTGTGCTCGGGGCAGGCCGGGTAGCCCGGCGCGGGGCGGATGCCGCGGTACTTCTCGGCGATCAGCGCGTCGTTGTCGAGGTGCTCGTCGACGGCGTAGCCCCAGAACTCCCGGCGCACCCGCTCGTGCAGCCGCTCGGCGAACGCCTCGGCCAGCCGGTCGGCCAGCGCCTCGAGCAGGATCGCGCTGTAGTCGTCGTTGGCCGCCTTGAACGCCGCGACCCGCTCGGCCGAGCCCAGGCCCGCGGTGACGGCGAACGCGCCCACGAAGTCGCGCAGCCCCGTCTCCTTCGGCGCCACGAAGTCCGCCAGCGAGGTGCGCGGCGAGCCGTCGCGGCCCTCGGTCTGCTGGCGCAGCTGGTGCAGCGTCGTCCGGACGGCGGTGCGCGTCTCGTCGGTGTAGACCTCGATGTCCTCGCCGTCCACCCGGTTGGCGGGGAAGAGGCCGAACACGCCGCTGGCCGTCAGCCAGCGCTCGGCGACGATCCGGTCGAGCATCTCCTGGGCGTCCTGGTACAGCCGCCGCGCGGCCTCGCCGGTCGCCGGGTTGTGCAGGATGTCGGGGAACCGGCCGCGCATCTCCCACGCGTTGAAGAACGGCTGCCAGTCGATGTAGTCGCGCAGCTCCTCCAGGGGGTAGTCGGCGAACACCCGGGTGAACTGGGTCGCCGGCCCGTGCAGGTGGTCGCAGTCGGCGCCGGTGCACACGTCCCGGGCCTGCTGCAGCAGCATCCGCGGCCGCGGCGGGACGTAGCCGGTCCAGTCGACCGGCGGGGCGGCGGCGCGGGCGGCCTCCAGCGGCAGCAGCGCGCGGGTGTCCTGGCGGGCGGCGTGCCGCTCGCGCAGGCCCGCGTACTCGGTGTCGACGTCGGCCAGCAGCTTCGGCCGCTGCTCGTTGGACAGCAGCGCGGCGACGACCGGCACCGAGCGGGAGGCGTCCTTCACCCAGATGACCGGCCCGTGGTAGCGCGGGGCCACCTTCACGGCGGTGTGCGCGCGCGACGTGGTCGCCCCGCCGATGAGCAGCGGGATGTCGAAGCCCTGCCGCTCCATCTCGGCGGCCAGGCTGCTCATCTCGTCCAGCGACGGGGTGATCAGCCCGGACAGGCCGATGACGTCGGCGCCCTCCTGCTTGGCGGTGTCCAGGATCTTCTGCGCGGGCACCATGACGCCGAGGTCGACGACGTCGTAGTTGTTGCACTGCAGGACGACGCCGACGATGTTCTTGCCGATGTCGTGGACGTCGCCCTTCACGGTGGCCATCACCACCTTGCCGTTGCTGCGCTCGGCGTCCCCGGGCTGCTTCTCCGCCTCGATGAAGGGCACCAGGTAGGCGACGGCCTTCTTCATCACGCGGGCGGACTTCACGACCTGCGGCAGGAACATCTTGCCGGCGCCGAACAGGTCGCCGACGACGTTCATCCCGCCCATCAGCGGGCCCTCGATGACCTCGATCGGCCGGCCGCCGCGCGCGGCGATCTGCGCCCGCAGCTCCTCGGTGTCGGCCTCGACGAACCCGTCGAGGCCCTTCACCAGGGCGTGGGTGATGCGCTCCTCCACCGGCAGCGCGCGCCACTCCTCGGAGGCCACCTCCTTCGCGCCGCCGTCCCCGGCGTACTCGCCGGCGATCTCCAGCAGCCGCTCGGTGGCGTCGGGACGGCGGGCGAGGACGACGTCCTCGATCCGCTCGCGCAGCCGCTCGGGCACCTCGTCGTAGACCTCGAGGGCCCCGGCGTTGACGATGCCCATGTCCATCCCCGCGGCGATCGCGTGGAACAGGAACACCGCGTGGATGGCCTCGCGCACGCGGTTGTTGCCGCGGAAGGAGAACGACACGTTGGACACGCCGCCGGAGACCAGCGCGCCCGGCAGGTTCTCCTTGATCCAGCGGGTGGCCTCGATGAAGTCCAGCCCGTAGCGGGCGTGCTCCTCGATGCCGGTGGCGACGGCGAAGACGTTGGGGTCGAAGATCACGTCCTCGGCCGGGAAGCCGACCTGGTCGACGAGGATGTCGTAGGCCCGCCGGCAGATCTGCTGCCGCCGCTCCAGGGAGTCGGCCTGGCCCTGCTCGTCGAAGGCCATGACGACGACGGCGGCGCCGTGCTTGCGGCACAGCCGGGCGTGCCGGACGAACTCCTCCTCCCCCGCCTTGAGGGAGATGGAGTTGACGATCGACTTGCCCTGCACGCACTTCAGGCCGGCCTCGATGACCTCCCACTTGGAGGAGTCGACCATCACCGGCACGCGGCAGATGTCGGGCTCGGCGGCGACCAGCTTGAGGAAGCGGTCCATCGCCTCGACGCCGTCGATCATCCCCTCGTCCATGTTGACGTCGATGACCTGCGCGCCGGCCTCGACCTGCTGGCGGGCGACGGCCAGCGCGGTCGGGTAGTCGCCGGCGCGGATGAGGTTGCGGAAGCGGGCCGAGCCGGTGATGTTCGTCCGCTCGCCGACGTTGACGAACAGCGAGTCCTCGTCGACGGTCAGCGGCTCCAGGCCCGACAGGCGCAGCGCCGGGCGCACCCGCGGCGGCGTCCGCGGGGTGCGGCCCTCGACGGTGGCGGCGATCGCGGCGATGTGCGCCGGCGTCGTCCCGCAGCAGCCGCCGACCATGTTGACGAAGCCGGCGTCGGCGAACTCGGCCAGCACCGCGGCGGTCTCCTCCGGCGCCTCGTCGTACTCGCCGAAGGCGTTGGGCAGGCCGGCGTTCGGATAGCAGGAGACGAAGGTGTCGGCGACCCGCGACAGCTCGGCCAGGTAGGGCCGCATCTCCGCGGCGCCCAGGGCGCAGTTGAGGCCCACCAGCAGCGGGCGCACGTGCCGGATCGAGTGCCAGAACGCCTCGGTGACCTGGCCCGACAGCGTCCGCCCGGAGGCGTCGGTGATCGTGCCGGACACCATCACCGGCCAGCGCCGGCCGCGCTGCTCGAACAGCGTCTCCAGCGCGAAGACCGCCGCCTTGGCGTTGAGCGTGTCGAAGACCGTCTCGATCAGCAGGACGTCGACCCCGCCGTCGACCAGGCCGTCGGCCTGCTCCAGGTAGGCCGCGACCAGCTCGTCGAAGGTGACGTTGCGGGCGCCGGGGTCGTTGACGTCCGGGGAGATGGACGCCGTCCGGCTGGTCGGGCCGAGCGCGCCGGCGACGTAGCGCGGCCGGTCCGGCGTCCGGGCGGTCATCGCGTCGGCCTCGGCGCGGGCCAGCCGGGCCGACGCCACGTTGATCTCGTAGGCGAGGTCGGACATGCCGTAGTCGCGCAGCGAGATCGCCGTGGCGTTGAAGGTGTTGGTCTCGACGACGTCCGCGCCGGCTTCGAGGTACTCGCGGTGGATGCCCGCGATGACCTGCGGCTGGGTGATGCTCAGCAGGTCGTTGTTGCCCTGCACGTCGGTGGGCCAGTCGGCGAAGCGCTCGCCGCGGTAACCGGCCTCGTCGGGCCGGTTGCGCTGGATCGCCGTCCCCATGGCCCCGTCGAGCACCATGATCCGCTGGCGCAGCACCGCCGTGAGCTCCGCGGTCGCGTCCGGGCGGAGGGCGGGCGACTCGATGCGGGACTGCACCGAGCCAGGGTAGCCGCCTCCGCGGGCGGCCCGGTCGCCCGCGCGGGCGATGCGGGTCCCACCGTCCGTGTCGAACAGCGCGGCCGGGGAGCGCGACCGACGTAGGCTCGCAGGGGTGATCGACCCGAAGTCCACCCCTGAGGACCTGCCCCGGCTCGACGACCCGGTGGTGGTCGTCGCCTTCGAGGGCTGGAACGACGCCGGGGACGCCGCCACCGGGGCGCTGGAGCACCTGGAGCTCATCTGGGACGCCACCCCGCTCGCCGCGCTGGACCCCGAGGACTACTACGACTTCCAGGTCAACCGGCCCACCGTCTCGCTCATCGGCGGGATCAGCCGGCGGGTCGAGTGGCCCACCACCCGCATCTCCGTGGCCCGCCCGCCGGACTCCGGGCGCGACGTCGTGCTCATCCGCGGGATCGAGCCCAACATGCGCTGGCGCAGCTTCTGCGAGGAGCTCATCGAGCTGTGCCAGGAGCTGGACGCGCGCACCGTCATCGGCCTGGGCGCCCTGCTGGCCGACACGCCGCACACCCGGCCGACCCCGGTGACCGGCTCGGCCTACGACGCCGAGTCGGCGGAGAGGTGGGGGCTGGGCACCTCCACCTACGAGGGGCCCACCGGCATCCTCGGCGTCTTCCAGGACGCCTGCGTGCAGGCCGGGCTGCCGGCGATCAGCTTCTGGGCCGCCGTCCCCCACTACGTGTCCCAACCGCCGTCCCCGCGGGCCACGGTCGCGCTGCTGCAGCGGGTGGAGGAGGTCCTCGAGCTGCACGTGCCGCTGGGTGCGCTGCCCAAGCAGGCCGACGAGTGGGTGCGGACGGTCGACGAGATGGCCAACGAGGACGCCGAGGTCGTCGAGTACGTGCGCTCGCTCGAGGAGCGGGCCACCGAGACCGACCTGTCCGAGGCCGACGGCGACCAGATCGCCCGCGAGTTCGAGCGCTACCTCCGCCGCCGCGGCTCCTCCCCCAACTGAGCCCCGCGCGCTCTCCTCGGCGAGATCTCGTGGTGTCGCACGTCCCGACGGCCGCGGGCGTGCGAGATCACGGGATCTCGCCGTCTCCGCCTCCCGTCTCATCGCTTGTCGCACCCCTTCCTGCGTCGCCCGTGAGTTGGGGATAACGGTCATCGGTGGCGTGGACCGGGCCCGCTGGCGCGGCGGCGGGGTTCAGCGGGTCCGCAGCAGCGGGCGCATGGCCGACGTCGCGTCGGCGTCGAAGAGCCGGTCGTGCGTGGACAGCGCGTACCGGTCGGTCATCCCCGACACGTAGTCGACGACCTGGGTCACCGGGTCGGCGGAGGTGTCGCGGTAGGTGGGCGGGATCAGCTCGGGGTGCGCCAGGTGGTGGTCGACGAGCCTGCGGGTGACGTCGATGGCCAGCTGCTTCTGCCCGGCCGCGGTCTCCGAGGCGTACACCCGCTGGAACATGAAGGCCCGCAGCTCGTGCATGGCCTCCAGCGGCTCGGGCGCCATGACCACCACTCCCCCGTCGGCCAGCGAACCGGCGACGACGGCGTCGATCATCGCGCCCACCATGGAGCTGCCCGGATCGCCGAAGACGGCGCGCGCCCGGGCCGGGAGGTCGCGGACCTGCAGCACCCCGGCACGGACGGCGTCCAGCGCGTCGTGGGACAGGTAGCCGATCCGGTCGGCGTAGCGCACGCACTCCGCCTCGCGGGTGGTGGGCGGCGGGGTGATCTTCCAGCTGTGCGCCCGGATGCCGTCGCGGACCTCCCAGGTCAGGTTGAGGTGCTCGAGCACCTCGACGATCCGCACCCCCTGCGCCGCGTGGTGCCAGCCGCCGGGGACGTAGGGCTCCAGCGCGTCCTCGCCGATGTGGCCGAACGGCGAGTGGCCCAGGTCGTGGCCGAGCGCGATCGCCTCGGCGAGGGGCTCGTTCAGGCCGAGCGCGCGGGCGAGGGAGCGGGCGACCTGGGTGACCTGCAGCGTGTGGGTCAGCCGGGTGACGAAGTGGTCGCCGTCGGGGTTGAGGAAGACCTGCGTCTTGTGTTTGAGCCGGCGGAAGGCCTTGGCGTGCAGGATCCGGTCGCGGTCGCGCTCGAAGGCGGTGCGCAGGTCGTCCTCGGTCTCGGGGACGGCGCGGCCGCGGGTGGCCGTGGACCGGGTGGCCGCCGGCGCGAGGGCCTCCTCCTCGCGCTCGCGGGCCGCCCGACCGACCAGGCGGAAGGACCCCCCGCCCATCAGCGCGACCGGGGCGCCGGCTCGTCGAGGGCGACTCCGAGCAGCGCGTCCACGGCGTCGCAGACGATGCGCGGCGACTCCTCCTCCTGGTCCGCTCCCCCGGCCAGGGTCTGCGCCGCCCAGGAGTCGACCAGGGCGATGGCGCCGGGGCTGTCCAGGTCGTCGGCGAGCCGCTCGCGCAGACCCTGCAGCACGGGGGCGGCGGGGGCGCCGGCGTCGCGGGCCACGGCGCGCCGCCAGGTGTCCAGCCGCCGCTCGGCGTCGGCCAGCAGGTCCGGGGTCCAGGCGCGGTCGGTGCGGTAGTGGCCGGCCAGCAGCGCCAGGCGGATGGCCATCGGGTCGACGCCCTCGCCGCGCAGCTTGGAGACGAAGACCAGGTTGCCGCGGCTCTTGCTCATCTTCTCGCCGTCCAGGCCGATCATGGCCGCGTGCACGTAGGCCCGGGCGAAGGGCTTGGTGGCGGTCAGCGCCTCGGCGTGGACGGCGGAGAACTCGTGGTGCGGGAAGATCAGATCACTGCCGCCGCCCTGGACGTCGAAGCCCATCCCGATCGTCTCCAGGGCGATCGTGGCGCACTCGACGTGCCAGCCCGGGCGCCCGGTGATGCCCCGCGGCCCCGGCCAGGACGGCTCTCCCGGCCGCTCGCCGCGCCAGAGCATGGGGTCGAGCCGGTTGCGCTTGCCGGGGCGGTCGGGGTCGCCGCCGCGCTCGGCGGAGAACCGCAGCATGGTGGCCTCGTCGTAGCCGGACTCGCTGCCGAAGCCGGGGGCCTGCGCGACGTCGTGGTAGACGTCGCCGGTGCCGTCGTCGAGCACGTAGGCCAGCCCCTCGTCGAGCAGGAACTCGACGTGGGCGACGATCCGCGGCACCGACTCCACCGCGCCGACGTAGTCGTCGGGCGGCAGCACCCGCAGCGCGGTCATGTCCTCCCGGAACAGCGCGGTCTCCCGCATCCCCAGCACGACCCAGTCCTCGCCGTCCCGCTCGGCCCGCTCGAGCAGCGGGTCGTCGATGTCGGTGACGTTCTGCACGTAGTGGACGGCGTGGCCGGCGTCCCGCCACACCCGGTTGACCAGGTCGAAGGCCAGGTAGGTGGCGGCGTGGCCGAGGTGGGTGGCGTCGTAGGGGGTGATGCCGCAGACGTACATCCGCGCCGTGGTGTCCGGGGAGGTGGCGACCACCTCGCCGCGCGCGGTGTCGTACAGCTTGAGGACCGGACCTGGGCCCGGGAGGGTCGAGAGGAGCGGGGCGGGCCAGGCGAGCACGGGACGAGCCTAGATCGCCCGGCGGACGCCCCCCGGGCAGCCCGTGGCCGCCGACCGCTCCCCGGCGCCCGCGTCGTACGGGAGAGTGGGGCCTCACCGCCGAGGGGGGACGCCGTGGAGCTCGACGAGTACCTGCCGGTCCTGCAGGAGCGCAACGCGCGCTTCGCCGACGTCGCCGCCGAGGCGGTGCTCGCCCGCGGCTGGCAGGCGCCGGTGCCCGGGTGCCCCGGGTGGACGCTGGCCGACCTGGTGTGGCACCTGGCCGAGGTGCAGCACTTCTGGGCGTGGGTGGTGCGCACCCGCGCGACCGACCCCGGGGGCTACGTGGAGCCGGTCCGGCGTCCGGGCGACGAGCTGCTCGGCTACGCCCTGGGCCAGTCGGCGGAGCTCGAGACGGTGCTGGACGGCGCCGACCCGGCCGAGCGGGTGTGGACCTGGGCGCCCCGGCAGGACGTCGGCTTCGTGCTGCGGCGGCAGACGATGGAGGCCGTGGTGCACACCGTCGACGCCGAGCAGGTGCTCGGCGACGTCCGCCCGATCGCGACCCGCGTCGGCCTGGACGGGCTCGACGAGTGGCTGGAGGTGATGGTCCCCGGCGCGCTGCCGGACGGGCCGCCGGAGGGCGCGCACCCGGTCGTCCTGCACGCCGTGGACGCCGGGGAGGACCGGGTGCTGTTCCCGGGCACGCGGCCGGTGCCGATCGCCCGGCTCACCGGCACCGCGGGCGACCTGCTGCTCGCGGTCTGGCGGCGGGTGCCGCTGGAGGTGCTCACCGTGGACGGCGACGGGCTGCAGGCCGCCGCCATGGTCGACCTGGTGCGGCTGGAGTAGCGCCCGTCCGGGTGCCTCTCGCGCGCGAAAGGCACCCGGGGCCCTCAGGGCCAGGTGGTGGCGTGCCGCTCGAAGTCCTCGCCGGTCTGCACGCCGACGACGTCGAAGACCATCCCGGCCGGGTCCTTCATCTGCCAGAACCCGCCCATGTCCTCCAGCCGCGTCGCGCCGAGCGCCTCCAGCCGGGCGACCTCGGCGTCCACGTCGTCGGTCTCGATGTCGACGTGCCACCGCGGCGGCGTCCCGTCCCCGGTGCGCTGGACCTCGAGGTGGAAGCCGCCGGCGAAGGACCCCAGCGACGACCAGTGCTCGTCCGACGGGTCCGGCGTCACCGGGTGGCCGGTGGCGGCCGACCAGAAGGACCGGCCGGCCGGGTGCAGCTCGGGCGGCAGGTCGAGCATCAGGACGGCCAGGCGGCTGCGATGGGGCACGGGCGGCAACGTAGTGGCCCCCGGCGTCCCCGGGCGAGATCGCCGGTCTCGCCGTGCGGGCCCTCAGCAGGCGATCTCGCCGTCCGGGCACTCAGAAGGGCGGCCAGGGCAGGGCCGGCCAGTCGCCGCTGGGCTGCGGGTACCGGCCGGTGCGCAGCAGCTCGGCGACCCGCTGCTGGGTGCGGCGCACCTCGCGGCGGGTCAGGTGCTCGTGCAGCAGTTCGCCGAGGTCGCCGAGCAGCTCGCCGCCGAGCCGCTCCAGCACCTCGAGCGCCTCGGCCGGCAGCGGCTGGCCGGCCCAGCGCCACAGCAGGGTGCGCAGCTTGGGGTCGACGGAGAAGCAGATGCCGTGGTCGACGCCGTACACGTGCCCGCCGGACGTAGGGATGATGTGCCCGCCCTTGCGGTCGGCGTTGTTGACGACGGCGTCGAAGACGGCCATGCGGCGCAGGCCGGGGTGGTCGGAGCGGACGAAGCCGGCGAGGTCGACGTCGGGGTCGCCGTCCACCCACAGCTGCACCATGCCGGGGCCGAACGGGCCGTCGCGCAGCACCGTCGGCGGCACCACCCGCCAGCCGGTGGCCTCCGACACCAGCGCCGCCGCGACCTCGCGGCCGGCGAGGGTGCCGTCGGGGAAGTCCCACAGCGGCCGCTCGCCGGCGACCGGCTTGTAGACGCACTCGGCCTCGAGCTCGTCGGTGCGGACGTAGCCGACCAGCGTGACGTTGCTGGCGTCGAGCATCCGGCCCTCGAGGTCGATCTCGCCCTCGATCAGCAGGGTGCGCGCCTCGGCGTCGTCGGCGGGGGGGCGCAGACCCGCGGCCGGGTCGGCGGGTCGCTCGGTCATCGGGGCAGCGGCACGGGGCTCAGCGGCGGTAGCCGTTCTGGCGCGGGCACACGTGCCCGGCGGGGTCCAGCGGGAGGGAGCACAGCGGGCAGGCCGGGCGGCCGGCGGCCACGACGCGGCGGGCGCGGACGACGAAGGCGCGAGCGGCGGCGGGGGTGATGGTCACCCGCAGCGCGTCGGGGCCCTCGTCGCTGTCGGAGAGGATGACGTCCTCCTCGACCGGCTCGTCGCCGGCGGCCACGGCCTCGACGACGACGGCCTGCGCCTCGCCGTCCCACGCCAGGCCCATCGCGGCGACCCGGAACTCCTCGTCGACCGGGGCGGTGAGCGGCTCCAGGTCGTCGACCTCGGCGTCCGGCGGGATCACGGTGCCCGGGCGGGTGGCGACCTCGTCGAGCAGCTCGTTCATCCGGTCGGCGAGCACCTGCACCTGCGCCTTCTCCAGCGCCACGCTGACCACGCGGCCGGAGGAGTCGGCGGCCTGCAGGTAGAAGGTGCGGTCGCCGGGCTGGCCCACCGTGCCCGCGACGAACCGGGACGGGCGGTCGAAGAGATGGAGCTGGCGCGGCACGCGCCCAGGTTACGCGGGCGGACCGGTCGGGCGACCCGGGACGCGAGGTCAGGCGGTCGCGCCCGCGCCGCCCCCCACGACGGCGTCGGAGTCGGCCGTCCGGCGGCGCCGGCCCTTCCTCTTCGGCGGGACCAGCGCGGCGACGTCCCCACCGGTGTCGTTCATGCGCACCACGAACGGGCGGGTGTCGGTGTAGGTCACCACCGAGAGCGACGCGGGGTCGACGACGATCCGCTGGAACTGGTCCAGGTGCAGCCCCAGGGCGTCGGCGAGCACGGCCTTGATGACGTCGCCGTGGCTGCAGGCCAGCCAGACGGCGTCCGGTCCCAGCCGCGCGTTCCACTCGCGGACGGCGGCGACCGCGCGGGCCTGGGTGTGCGCCAGCCCCTCCCCCTCCGGCCCCGGGAACACCGCGGCCGACGGGTGCTGCTGCACGACCTTCCACAGCGGCTCCTTGACCAGCTCCTTGAGCGGGCGGCCGGTCCAGTCGCCGTAGCGGGCCTCACCCAGCCGCTCGTCGGTGGCCGGCTCCAGGTCGCGCCCGGCGAGGACGGCGGCGGCGGTCTGCCGGCAGCGCTCCAGCGGGCTGCTGACGACGGCGGCCAGGGGCACCGGCGCCAGCCGCTCCCCCACCGCCTTCGCCTGCAGGGAGCCGGTCTCGTCGAGCTGCACGCCCGGGGTCCAGCCGGCCAGGACGCCGCCGGCGTTGGCCGTCGTCCGGCCGTGCCGCAGGAGGAGAACGGTGGTCACGACGCCCGAGCCTATGGCTCCGCCCCCGGGTCCCGCCCTGAGCCTGCGAAGGGTGGGGAGGACGGGGTCCTTCCGCTGCCCCCCACGCCCCGCGAGCTCGCCGCGGGCCCCTGCAGGAAGGCTGCCCCCACCGCCCGCTGTCGATCATGGGGTCGTTGCCGGGAGATCCGCCGTGTCGAGCGTGTCCCGCTGCCACGACCCCGTGATCGACTCGGCGAGAGGGCTCGGCGCGACCGGCCCCGGCCGGTCCTCACTGCGGGGCGAGGACCCCGGCGCCGACGAGGGCGAGGATGAGCAGCCCGAGCAGCACCCGGTAGACGACGAACGGCGTGAAGCTGCCGCGGTCGAGGTAGCGCAGCAGCCACGCGATGACGACCAGGCCGACGCCGAAGGCCAGCACCGTCGCCAGGATCGTCGGCCCCCAGGAGACCGCCTCTCCCGCGATCCCGCCGGTGAGCGCCTCGGAGACCTGGAAGAACCCCGACGCCAGGACGGCGGGGACGGCGAGCAGGAAGGAGTACCGCGCCGCGGCGGCCCGCGAGTAGCCGAGGAACAGGCCCATGGTGATCGTGCCGCCGGAGCGGGAGACGCCGGGCACGAGCGCCATGGCCTGGGCGAACCCGAAGGCGATGCCGTGCCCGACGGTCAGCTGGTCCAGCTCCCGCTTCTTGCGCCCCACCCGGTCGGCCCAGTAGAGCACCAGCGAGAAGGCGACCAGCGCGATCGCGACGACGCGCAGGTCGCGGAAGGTCGTCTCGATGCGGTCCTGGAACAGCAGGCCGAGGACGCCGATCGGCAGGGTGCCCACGATGATCAGCCAGCCCATCCGGGCGTCGGGGTCGCTGCGCATCGCGCGGTCGCCCAGCGACCGGACCCAGGCGCTGATGATCCGGCCGATGTCGCGGCGGAAGTACAGCAGCACCGCGGCCTCGGTGCCGATCTGGGTGATCGCCGTGAACGCCGCACCGGGGTCACCCCAGCCGAAGGCCTCCCCCACCACCCGCAGGTGCGCGCTGGAGGAGATGGGCAGGAACTCCGTCAGCCCCTGGACCAGCCCCAGGACGACGGCCTCGATCCAGCTCATCGCCCGCTGCACCCCGGTCGGTCGGGGCGGGGACGGGCGGCGGGGGCGGGTCTCCGGAGCACGGGAGGCCACCCTAAGCGGCGGCAGGCACCGGCCGGGTGCGGCGCGCAGGGACGCACCGCGGTCCCCGGCTCTCGTCGG
Source organism: Geodermatophilus sp. SYSU D01176 (assembly GCF_054050015.1). NCBI lineage: Bacteria > Bacillati > Actinomycetota > Actinomycetes > Geodermatophilales > Geodermatophilaceae > Geodermatophilus > Geodermatophilus sp. SYSU D01176. The sequence goes on from NZ_JBJGYN010000004.1 coordinate 30,410, forward strand.
GCCCCGCCGGTAGGTTGGCCTCCCGTGGAACAACGCGCACTCGGCCGCAGCGGCCTGGTGGTCTCGCGCCTGGCACTGGGCACCATGACCTGGGGCCGGGACACCGACGAGGACGAGGCCGCGATGCAGCTGACGGCGTTCGTCGACGCCGGCGGCACGCTGGTCGACACCGCCGACGTCTACTGCGACGGGGAGAGCGAGCGCCTCCTGGGCCGGCTGCTGGCCGACGTCGTCCCCCGCTCCGACGTGCTAGTCGCCACCAAGGCCGTCGGGCGCACCGCGCCGGGGCCGATGGGCCGCGGCGCCTCCCGCGGCCACCTGCTTGCCGCGCTCGACGCCTCGCTGGAGCGCCTGGGCACCGATCACGTCGACCTGTGGCAGCTGCACTCCTGGGACGACACGACCCCGCTGGAGGAGACCCTCGCCGCCTGCGACACCGCTGTCTCCTCCGGCCGGGTGCGCTACGTGGGCATCAGCAACTTCACCGGCTGGCAGACCGCGCAGGCGGTCACCTGGCAGCGGGCCTGGCCCGGCCGGGTGCCGGTGGTCAGCACCCAGGTCGAGTACTCGCTGCTGCAGCGCGGCGTCGAGCGCGAGGTCGTGCCCGCCGCGGAGGCGCTGGGGCTCGGGGTGCTGGCCTGGTCCCCGCTGGGCCGCGGGCTGCTCACCGGCAAGTACCGGCAGGGCCCGCCGGCGGAGTCCCGCGGCGCGTCCCCGCAGTGGCAGGGCTTCATCGACGGGCTGCGCTCGGCCACCGCCGACCGGATCGTCGAGGCCGTGGTCACCGCCGCCGACGGGCTGGGCACGACGCCGCTGGCCGTGGCGCTGGCCTGGGTGCGCGACCGGCCCGGCGTCACCGCCCCGGTGGTCGGCGCGCGCACCGCGCAGCAGCTGCAGTCCTCGCTGGAGGCCGAGGCCGTGCGGCTGCCCGCGGCGATCCGCACCGCGCTGGAGGACGTCTCGGCGCCCTACTTCGGCTACCCCGAGCGGCGGTACGACCGGTGAGCGAGCTCGCGAGCTCACCCAGGAGCGCGGCACCGACGGTCACGGCACCGACGAGCGCCATCGAGGAGGCGTCGTGACCGCCGCCCCGGCCACGCCGGGCGCCGACCCGGTCTTCGCCGCCTTCTGCGCCGCCGGCCTGTGGCCGGGCCTGGGCAAGCGCGCGGCCGCCGAGCTGCCCGCCGCGGGCATCACCTCCCCCGACGACGTCACCGCGGACCGGCTGCTGAAGCTGCCCCGCGTGGGCCGGCAGCGCGCCGAGCGCCTCTTCTCCGGCTTCCTGTCCGCGCAGCCCACCTACGAGGTCGTGGCGCTGCTGGTCGGCGCCGGCCTGGACGCGAAGCTCGCCTCGACCGCCGCCGACGCGCTGGGCAACGACGCCGCCCGCCGGCTGCGCGACGACCCGTGGGCGCTGCTGGGCCTGACCGGGGTCACCCTCGGCGACGCCGACCGGTTGGCGATCGCCGTCCTGCCCGGCGCGGACCGGCAGGACACCCGCCGCGGCCGGGCGATCGTCGCCCAGACCCTGCGGACGGCGACCCGCGACGGGCACACCGTGCTCCCCGCCGACCTGGTGGCCGCCGCGCTGCGCGCCGAGGGCGTCGCCGACCCGGCCGCGGCGATCGTGGCGGCCGTCGAGTCCGGCGAGGTGCTCGAGCACGGGCCGCCGGAGCCGGAGCACGACGAGGACGCCGGTCTCGAGGAGCTGCCCGAGCCCGACCCCGCGCTGCGCATGCTGTCGCTGGCCCGCTACGGCATGGCCGAGGAGGCGGTGGCGGAGAACGTCGCCCGGCTGGCCGCCACCGCCGAGCGGATCGCCGACCCCGCCGCCGTCCGCGCGGTGGCCAAAGGGCTGGACGACGCGCAGAAGCAGGCGGTCGCGCAGGTGCTGGGTGCCGGCGTCTCGCTGCTGACCGGCGGGCCCGGGACCGGCAAGAGCCGCACGGTGGCCGCCGTTGTCAAGCTGCTGCAGTCCAAGGGCACCGAGGTGGCGCTGGCCGCCCCCACCGGGCGGGCGGCCAAGCGGCTGGAGGAGCTGACCGACCACCCGGCCGTGACCGTGCACCGGCTGCTCGGCGCGCAGGGCACCTCCGGCGGGTTCGCCCGCAACGAGGAGTGGCCGCTGGACGCCGACGTCGTGGTGGTCGACGAGGCCTCGATGCTCGACGTGGAGCTGACCGCGGCGCTGCTGGAGGCCTGCCCGGACGGCACCCACCTGCTGCTGGTCGGTGACCCGGCGCAGCTGCCCTCGATCGGCCCGGGCCACGTGCTGGGCGACCTCATCGACTCGGGCGTCGTGCCGGTCACCGAGCTGACCACCCTCTACCGGCAGGCGGAGGGCGGGGCGATCGCGCGGCTGGCCAACGCCGTCCGGGCCGGGGAGCTGCCGCCGGTGGACTCCCCCGACCGCGAGGTCGTCGTCGTCCCGGCCGCCGGCAGCGGGGAGGCGGCCAGGCGGGTGGTGCAGCTGGTCACCGACTCCATCCCGCGGGCGCTGAAGATCGACCCGGCGACGGTGCAGGTCGTCACCCCCGTGCACCGCGGCCCGGCCGGCACGATCGAGCTGAACAAGGCGCTCAAGGCGCAGCTGAACCCAGGCGACGGCACGGTGTGGGGCTTCGACGTCGGCGACCGGGTGGTGGCCACCGCCAACCACCTGGACCTCGAGCCGATCGGGTTCGCCAACGGCGAGGTCGGCGTGGTTACCGGCACCGGCGACGGCACCCTCGACGTCGACTTCGCCTCCGGGCCGGTGACGGTCAGCGGGTCGGCGATGAGCGACCTGCGGCACGGCTGGGCGATCACCGTGCACCGCGCGCAGGGCTCGGAGTGGCCCGGCGTGGTCGTCGTCCTGCCGCCGGAGGCCGGGGGGATGCTGTCGCGGCCGCTGGTCTACACCGCGCTGACCCGGGCCCAGCGGCACCTGTCGATCGTGCACGCCTCCGGGGCGGCGCTGGCCCGGGCGGTGAGCCAGGTCGACGTCCGGCCGCGGCGCACCCGGCTGGCGCAGCTGCTGGCCGACCTCTCCTGATGCCCCCGGGTGCCTTTCGCGCGCGAAACGCACCCGGGGGCATCAGGTGCCTTTCGCGCGCGAAAGGCACCCGGTCAGCCGCGGGCGGCGCAGATCAGCTGCCGGGTGGCCGCCTGCAGCTGGCCCGGGCAGGTCAGCGGCCGCGGGAACGGCATCCGCAGGTCGCGGTGGCCGGCCGGGCGCTCGATGCGCAGCCGGTAGCCGAAGCGGTCCAGGCCGAGCGGGCGGACGACGTCGCGCGGGCCGAGGTCGCCGGCCGGGATGCGGCCGCGCAGCAGGTCGAGGACCTCGGGGTGGTCGCGGTCGAGGTGCTGCAGCATCCGCGCCTCGACCGCGGCCAGCGGGTCCGGCCGGGCCGCGGCGTAGTCCTGCGGGCCCACCTCGGTGCAGCGCTCCCCCTCCCGCAGCACCACCTCGGCGACGTCCAGCCGCAGCAGCGTCGCGCCCGCGCCGACGTCGAGCAGCGACCCGACCGGACGGGTCTCGGCGAAGGCGAGCAGCGCGCCCCGCCGGGCGGTCGGGTGCACCGGGGCGAGCCAGCCGGAGAGCCACACCTGGGCGCGCAGCGGGTCCCGCAACGGCACCGGGGCCCGGTCGCTGACCATCAGGACGGCGGTGAGGTCGTCCCGCCCGGCGAGCGCGGCGTCGACCTCGCCGCCGGTGGGGACCAGCACGTAGGTCGCGCCCGTGGCGGTGGTCGCGTGCGCCAGCGGACGGCCGGCGTCGAGCCCGCGGACGCACAGCGCGGCGGAGCTGCGGCTGGCGACGGTGCGGGCGCGCTCGGCGGCATCGCCCCGGAAGCTGGGCGCGGCGGGGCTCGTCGTCACGGGGGCTCCCTCGATCAGGTGGTTAGGCGAGCCTAACCTGACCGACGCGTCGGCGGTAGCTCCCCGGCGTGCCGCCCGCGAGGCGCCGGGCGGCGGGACGGCGGGACGGCGGGACGGCGGGTCCGCGGCCGTTGCCCGCGGGATCGGCGCGGGTGTTCCATGACCGCCGTGCACGGGGCGCCGGCTCCGTGGCGCCCTGCCGTCCTCCGGGGGCTGGGGTCCATGGCCAGGTGTCGTCGAACGCTCGTCGTGGCGGCCGTCGCCGTCCTCGTCTCCGGCGCCGGGACCGCGGTCGCCGGCGCCGCCCCCGCGGCCCAACCGCTGCCCGGCACGGTCCCCCAGCTGACCTGGGCCGCCTGCGGGACGGCGGCGGCCGGGACGGCGGCCGGCGTGCAGTGCGCCACCGCCGACCTGCCGATGGACCACGACGAGCCGGACGGCGAGAGAATCCGGATCGCCCTCGCCCGGGTGCCGGCCACCGACCCGGCGAACCGGATCGGCTCGCTGTTCATCAACTTCGGCGGGCCGGGCGGTCCCGCGGTGGCCCGGCTCCAGGCCACCGGCGCGGGCCGGCTGGCCGGGCTCAACCAACGGTTCGACATCGTCGGCTTCGACCCGCGCGGCGTCGGTCAGAGCGCCCCGGCCGTCGACTGCCGGCTCGACCCGGAGACCGAGGGTTTCTTCGCGCAGCCCTGGCCCACCCCGCTCGACGTGGACCCGGCTGCGCTGCTCGCGAGCGCCCGGGCCCACGTCGACGCCTGTCTGGCGAACAACGGGGAGTTCCTCGCGCACCTCTCCACCGCGAACGTGGCCCGGGACATGGACCTGCTGCGCTCGGCCGTCGGCGACGAGCGGCTGACCTACCTCGGGTTCTCCTACGGCACCGTCCTCGGCGCCACCTACGCCGCCCTCTTCCCCGACCGGTATCGCGCACTCGTGCTGGACGGCGCGCTCGACCCGGCGGAGTACCTGACCGACCCCGTGTCCCTGAGCACCGCGCAGGCGGCCGGCTTCGAGCGCGCCCTCGACCGGTTCGCCGAGGACTGCGCCCTCGACCAGGCCGCCTGCTCCGGCTTCGGCGGCACCGATCCGCTGCTGGCCTACGACCGCCTGCTCGCGGCGGCCGAGGCGGCACCCATCCCGGCCCCCGGCTACCTCGAGGACCCGCGGCCGGTGACCGCGGACGACATCCGCGAGCTGACCGCGACCCTGCTCTACGCCAAGCGGGCGTGGGGGCTGCTCGCTGCGGGGCTGTCCCCGGCGGCGACCGGTGACGGCTCGACGCTCCGGGCGCTGCTGGACCGGATCGTCTACGCCGACCGGGCGTCCAAGGACCGCTTCCTCGCCATCTCGGCCGGCGAGCAGCAGTGGCCGGCGGACGTCGACGCCTACCTGGAGCGCGGTGCCGCGGAGTGGGCCGCCTTCCCGCACTTCTGGGGCAGCTTCGCCTACGCCGAGATCCCGTGGGCGCTGTGGCCGGTCGAGGACGAGGACGCCTTCGCCGGGCCGTTCGACCTCCCCGAGGCCTCGCCGACGCCGCTGGTCATCGGCACCACCTACGACCCGGCCACGCCGTACTCGGGGTCGGTGAAGATGGTCGAGGCACTGGGGAACGCACGACTGCTGACGATGGAGGGGGACGGGCACACCGCCTACGGCGGCAACTCCGCCTGCATCGACAGCAACACGCAGGCCTACCTGGTCGGCGGCACGCTGCCCGCCGCGGGCACCGTCTGCCGCCAGGAGACGGTCCTCCAGTCGCCGGTGCCGGTGCCGGCCACCGCGGCCGCGCAGGCGCTGGCCGGCCTGCTGCCCTGAGGCACCGGGGCGCCGGGCTACAGGGGGGCGTCGTCCTCGTCGACGGGCACGACGGCCTCCTGCTCGAGGACGTCGGCGGCGTCGGCCTCGCGGTCGCCGACCGGGCGCAGCGGGCTGCCGGCCTCCCCCGGGCGGGCGGCCAGCTGCTGCTCGAGCGCGTCGGCCTCGGGCACGCCCTCCCCCGGCGGGGTGGCGTCACCGGCGAGGGCGACGACCGGCGGGTCGAGCGGGGACTCCTGCTCGGCGCGGTCGGCGTCGGGCACGTCGTTGCCGGGGGCGGTCACGTCGTCCTCCGTGTCGTCGGGGTCGGTTCGCCCCCATCCTGCCGCCCACGGCAACGCCGGGCAGACCGGGAGGCGACGGCCACATGACCGCCGGGCGTCGGGCGGGCACAATCGGCGGGATGGAGGCGGTCGCCGGGGAGTACGAGTTCGCGCCGCTGCGGATCCCACCGGGCACGTCCCGATCCGCGGCGGCGACCATGCTGAGCCTGCAGGCGGACACCGGCGGCTGGGAACTCGCCCGGCTGCAGCTGCACCCCGACGGCACGCGCAAGGTGATCCTGCGCCGCCGGGCCCGGCTGTCCTACCTGCCCAAGCCGCACATCTGAGCCCCGAGGACGGCGCCGCGCCGGGCCGTCCACGCGCGGACGAACCGGTCACCGACGACGACGTCCGGGGCCGGGCCGTGTCCGGGGGTTGCGGTCGCTGCCACCGCACCGGCGTGCGAGGGTCGGTGGACGCCGCCGGCCCGGGCGGCCGGGGAAGGACGGCATGAGAGAGACCCTGACCGACCGGTTCCGGTTCCTGCGCGCCTTCGTGGCGAACCCGCGGCAGGTGGGGGCGGTCCTGCCGACCTCACGCTGGGCCGTCCGCGACATGCTGGACCTGGCCGACGTCCCCCGCGCCGAGCTGGTCGTGGAGCTCGGCGCGGGCACCGGGGTGCAGACCGGCGAGATCCTCGCCCGGCTCGCCCCCGGCGCGCGGCTGGTGGCCCTGGAGATCGACCCGGACCTGGCCAAGCTGCTCGAGGAGCGCTACGACGACCCCCGGCTGCAGGTGGTGTGCGACTCGGCGGAGAACCTCGACGCCCACCTGGGTGGCAAGCGGGCCGACGTGCTGGTCTCCGCGCTGCCCTACACCTCCTTCGACGCCGCGCTGCGCCGCCGGGTGCTGGACCTGCTGCCGGTCACGCTGGCGCCCGGCGGGGTGCTGCTGGTGATCCAGTACTCGCCGCTGATCCTGCGCGAGCTGCGGCGGCGGTTCCCGTCGGTGCAGCAGAAGATCACGCCCTGGAACGTGCCGCCGGCGTTCCTGTACGCCTGCCGCGCCGACGCCACCTGACGGCCCAGCGCATCGAGGATCAGCGCATCGAGGATCAGCGCATCGACGGCGGGCGCAGCGCCTCGGGGACGACGGCGGTCTCGCCGCTCCCGGTCCTCGCACTGGGCACGCCCTTGAACCGGTAGGGCACGGTGCCGACGCCGGGCTGGACGACGTAGGCCGCGCCCGGCTCCCCCGACGTCCAGGCCATGAGCATCGCGTCGGCGACCTCCTCGGCCGACAGCACCGGGAAGCCGGCCTGCGTGAACTGGTCGCGGATCCGGTCGATGATCGCGGTGTCGGCGAAGCCCGGGCAGATCGCGGTGATCGTCGTCCCCTCGCGGGCCAGCCGCGGCGCCATCGACCGGACGAAGGCGATCGCGCCGCTCTTGGCGACGCTGTAACCGGGGTCGGTCGCCATCGGCGAGAGCCCGGCCAGGGACGCGGTGACGACGATGGCGCCGCCGCCGGCCCGCCGGAGCGCCGGCCGGGCGGCGAGCGCGCCGTAGACGACGCCGAACAGGTCGACGTCGACCACGTGCAGGAACTCGTCGAGGTCGACCTCGTCGTCGCTCTTGGCCGCGGAGATGCCGGCGTTGAGGTAGGCGGCGTCCAGCCGGCCGTGCCGGGCCTCGACGCGTTCCACCAGGGCGGCGTTGGCCACGCGGTCGGTGACGTCGAGGACCTCGAAATCCGCGCCCAGGTCGGCGGCGGTGGCGCGCGCCCGCTCGCTGTCGAGGTCGGCGAGGACGACGGTGACCTCCCACTCGCGGAGCTTGGCGGCGAGGGCGCGGCCGAAGCCGCCGGTCCCTCCGGTGATCAGTGCGACGGAACCGGGGCGCGGTGTGGGGGCGGTCACCCGGCCATCAGACCACGGCCGGCCGCGGGGCGAGCGCGGCGTCGACGGCCGCGGTCACGTGCAGCCGGGCCGAGGGCAGCAGCGGCACCGGGCCGTCCCCGGGGCCGAGCAGCAGCTCGAGCTCGGTGCAGCACAGCGCCACGGCGTCGGCCCCCCGCTCGGCGAGCCGGCGGACGACGGCGCGCAGGTCGGCGCGGGTACCCTCGGACAGCACGCCCCGGCACAGCTCGTCGAAGATCGCGGCATCCACGCGGTCGACGTCGTCCTCCGGCGGCACCAGCACGCCGAGGCCGGCAGCCGCCAGGCGGTCGCGGAGGAACGGCGCCCGCACGGTGCCCGCCGTGCCCAGCAGGCCGATCGTGGGGCCGGGCGCGGCGGCGGCCACCGGGTCGGCGATGTGCAGGAACGGCACGCTCAGGGCCGCCTCGATCGCCGGCGCCGTCCGGTGCATGTAGTTGGTGCACAGCAGCACCAGGTCGGCACCGGCGGACTCCAGGGCCCGCGCCTCGGTCGCCAGCAGCGCGGCCGCGTCGTCCCAGCGGTCCTCCAGCTGGCACGCCCGGATGGCACGGAAGTCCAGGCTGCGCACCAGCAGCGACGCGCTGGCCAGCCCGCCCAGCCGTTCCCGCACCAGCTCGTTGGCGGTGCGGTAGTACAGCGCCGTCGACTCCCAGCTCATCCCGCCCAGCAGCCCGATCGTCCTCATGCACCCAGGCTCGCCGCCGGGCAGGGTGCCGTCCAGGCCGGGATGTCGACATGCTGACCCAAGCGGTGCTTGGATGTCGGACCGTGGATCCGCGCCGGGTGCTCGTCTTCCGTGCGGTCGCCCGCGCCGGGTCGCTGGCCGGCGCGGCCCGCGCGCTGGGCTGGACGCAGCCGGCGGTGAGCCAGCAGGTCCGGCGGCTGGAGCGCGAGACGGGCACGGCCCTCGTGCTGCGGCAGGGCCGGGGTGTGGCACTGACCGAGGCCGGCCGGGTCCTGCTGCGGCACGCCGAGGGGGTCGCCGACCGGCTGGCCGCGGCGGAGCAGGAGATCGCGGCGCTGACCGGCCTGGCCGCGGGCACGGTGCGGCTGGCCGCCTTCCCGACGGCCGCGGCGGTCCTGCTGCCGCCCGCGCTGGTCGCGCTGCGCGAGCGGGCGCCGGCCCTGCAGGTGCACTTCACCGAGCAGGAACCGCCGGAGGCCGAGGCGGCGGTGCGCAGCGGCGCGGCGGACGTGGCGCTGGTGTTCCGCCACGAGGACGACGAGGACGCGGTCCCCGGCGACCTGCTGCGCGAGCCGCTGGCGCGCCACCCGGTGCGGGCCGTCGTCCGGGCGGGGTGGCCGCTGCCCGCGACCCTGGCCGACCTGCGCGACGAGCCGTGGATCGCCGGGTGCGTGCGCTGCCGCGGTCACCTGCTGCGCTGCGCGCGGCGGGCCGGCTTCACCCCCGACGTCCGCTTCGCCACCGACGACCACGTCGTCGTCCAGCGCCTGGTGGCCCAGGGGCTCGGCGTGGCACTGCTGCCGAGCTGGGCCCTGGCGGCGAGCACGCAGCCCGGGGTGGTCGCCGTCGACCTGCCCGACGTCGACGGCCGGGTGGTCGAGACGCTGGCGCGCCCGGACGCCCGGCGGGTGCCCGGCGTCGCCGCCCTGCTGGCCGCGCTGCGCGCCGCGGCCTGAGCGGCGTCAGCGGGCGCGCAGGAACCGGTCGAGGACCCGGATGCCGAAGCGCAGCGACGCCACCGGCACCCGCTCGTCGATGCCGTGGAACAGCGAGGCGAAGTCCAGGTCCGGCGGCAGGCGCAGCGGGGAGAAGCCGAAGCAGCGCATGCCCAGGCGCTCGAAGCTCTTGGCGTCGGTGCCGCCGCTCATGGTGAACGGCACCGGGCGGGCGCCGTCGTCCTCGGCCTTCAGCGCGGCCACCATCGCGTCGACCAGCGGGCCGTCGAACGTCGTCTCCACGGCCTGGTCGTGGACGAGCCACTCGCGCTGCACGCCCTCGCCGACGAGGCCGGCCAGCTGGCGCTCGAACTCCTCCTCCTGCCCGTAGAGGAAGCGGCCGTCGACGGTGGCGCTCGCGGTGCCGGGGATGACGTTGGCCTTGTAGCCGGCGTCGAGCATGGTCGGGTTGACCGTGTTGCGCAGGGCCGCGCCGATCATCCGGCTGATGCTGCCCAGCCGGGCCAGGGCCTGCTCGGGCTCGTCGGGGTCGATCTCGATGCCGTAGGCCTCCTCGACGGCGGCGAGGAACTGGCGCATCGGCGGGGTGAGCGTCGTGGGCAGCCGGGCCGCGCCGAGCCGGGCGACGGCCGCGCAGAGCCGCGTGACGGCGTTGTCGTCGTGCACGAACGAGCCGTGCCCGGGCCGGCCGCCGGCGGTCAGCCGCATCCAGGCCAGGCCCTTCTCGGCCGTCTGGACGAGGTAGAGGCGCAGGTCGTCGCGGACGGTGATGGAGAAGCCGCCGACCTCGCTGATCGCCTCGGTGCAGCCGTCGAACAGGTCGGGGTGCTCGTCGACCAGGTAGCGGGCGCCGAGCTTGCCGCCGGCCTCCTCGTCGGCGACGAAGGCGAGGACGACGTCCCGCGGCGGCCGGACGCCGGTGCGCGCCCAGTCGCGGACGAGCGCGAGGGTCATCGCGTCCATGTCCTTCATGTCGACCGCGCCGCGGCCCCAGACGTAGCCGTCGCGCTCCTCGCCGGAGAAGGGGTGCACGCTCCACTCGGCCGGGTCGGCGGGGACGACGTCCAGGTGGCCGTGGACCAGCAGGGCGGGCCGGCTGCCGTCCTGACCGGGAATGCGGGCGACCAGGCTGGCGCGGGTGCGCTCGGACTCCAGGATCGTGCTGGCGATCCCCACCTCGTCGAGCTTGCCGGCCACCCACTCCGCCGCCGCCCGCTCGCCCTTGCCGGTGGCGGTGTCGCCGGTGTTGGTGGTGTCGATGCGGAGGAGGTCGGACAGCAGCTCCGCGACCTCGTCCTGGGCTCGCGCGAGGGGGGCGGGGGTGGTCTCGGACATGCCGACGATCGTGCCACCGGGGGTCTGCAGAGCCCGGCCGAGGCTCGGTTATGCTGGCTCCCGGCGCTCGCGAGAGCGGCCCACCTGTCCGGGTGGCGGAATGGCAGACGCGCTAGCTTGAGGTGCTAGTGCCCTTTATCGGGCGTGGGGGTTCAAGTCCCCCCTCGGACACCCATCCCGGGGCGGCTGCCCCGGGCAACGGGGCACCTGCCCCGGCCGCGGGGTCCCTTCCCGGCCCCTTGAACACCGCTCGCGGCTACTTGAACACCGCGGCACACGGCCGGGGCGACGCCGGTCCAACCTCAAATGCAGCGGCTCGGCGGTCCGTCGCGCCACCCTCCGCCGGTCCGTCGTTGGCCGGCTTCGCCCACCGACACCGCCCGGGTGTCCGAGCCGCAGCCCCGGACACCCGGGATCGACCGATCAACGCCCGGATCACCCCCTCCACGGCCCCTACTTCCGTGCCACCCGCCCCCGGACCGGCGCAGCCGACGACCATGGAAGTCGCGTTGGTTGTGGCCACCGGCGCTCGCGTGACGGTGGACCTGCGCGACCTCGGCGCCGGTCCCCTGGTGCTCCGGCTGATCGCCGCCCGCGGCGACGACTTGCCCCCGACTGGTGCAACGGAGACCACCGCCGTGACCAGGGCCAGCGCAGAGTCGCGGACAGCCAGTACCTCCGCCCGTTCGGCCGCCGAACCTCCGCCGACGTGCGCTACGAGCGGGACTCGGCCGTGACCGGTGCGGCCGCCCGCCTCCGCACCCCCGTGCGTTCGGCCACCGCGGCGGTACCCCTGCCCCCCTCGCCGACCGCATCCGCCTGGCGCTTGCGCGTGCTCACCCCTGCGGGGATGGAGGTCGACGCCCGAGCGGCGATCCGGGCCGCCGCTGAGGAGGGCACAGTGGTTGGTTTCATCACGCTGGTGCCGCGCTGCAGCCAAGCCGCGTTGGCCGCGGCAGCCATCAACAGCGCCAGACCGGCGCCATCTACAGAATCGCCCGGACGAAACGGCACGCCGCCGAGCCGAACCTCGGCCACCGGCGACGGAGCGGCCAGCACCGCCCGCACCTCGGGCATGGCCAAGAGCGCGGCCAGAAACGAGCCCGTGGGCAGGCGCAACTCGGTCGCGCCGGTCGTCCGAAGCGCCACCCGCAGAGTCGAGTCGGCCCGCGGCCGGGCCGCGCGGCGAGGAAGCACGAAGCGCAACCCCGCGCGCCCCCGGATCACGGTCTTACCGGACGGCTCCGCTTGACCAGGTGCCAACAACATCACCCAGACCCCCACACCGCTAATCTACTACGCCAGCAGCGTAGCCAGGAGGGGTTTATGGCCATTCCTACATTGGCTCAGTCGACGCCTGCGACATCCTGCGGCGGCGCCCTGCGGTTGACACCCGCCTGCCCGGAGGCGCTGCGGGCCTTGCTCGATGCCGGCGGCACCGCGGCGTTCATCGGCCGGGAAAGCGGCCGGTGGGGAACGAAGAGCGCGGAACTAGCCGTCGGCAACCTCTTCGGCGGAATGCGCTTGCTGGCCCGCCACGGCATCGACGTGGACCGCGCCGCGCTACCCGCCAAGAACGCTCTGGTGGAGCAGTTGCGCGCGGAGGGCAGGATCATCCGCAGCGTCGAGGCCGGCAGCGGTCGTCCCTTCGAGAACCTCGTCCTCGTCCGCCGCTATGCCAGCAACCTGGTCGTCCACCTGTCCGTCGGCACCGGCCGCAAGATCGACGAGACGCTCCTCCAGCAACCGCTCGCCAAGGACATCGCCGACAACGCGATTTTGGCCCACAACGCGGTCTTACTTGCGTGCCAGGAGGCCACCCGGCTGGGCCGCGGCGACTTCGTCGCCAGCCCGATCGACGCCGCCCTGCAGGCGCAAGCCAAGCGGCGCCACTTCGTGCCGTGGATCTTCCTGGGCGACCGGCCGCCGCACGCCTACGGCCCGGACGTCCGCGACGAACTGCTGCGGGCCGGACGCGGCGGGGAGCAGGAGTCCGAGCACTTCGGCGTGCGGGGCATCAACGGCCGCTACGAGAACACCGGGGAGGAGTTTGTCAACGGCCGGGTGGCCTACGCCTTCGAGCACCCGGTACCGCCGGGCACCGACATCGCGGTACTCCGACGCCTCGGCGGCCGACGCCGGATCCGGATTTGCTACCTCGACGAACCCGGCTCCCGCCCCACCGCCGCGGAGGTCCTCTCCGGCCCGGTCGCCGACGTCGCGCTGGGCCACGGCGAGCTCGTCGACCGCGTCGAGCTGCTCTGCTGGTTCTTCGCCCACTTCGGCCTGCCCGAATGGGGCTACGAGGCGTGTGCCGACTACTTGCTCGCGCACGGCTGGAACACCCAGGCCGCGCGCCAGCGCGGAAAAGCTGGCCGCTACGCACGCCGCACCCCCGACGGCCTCAGCCTCGCCCGCAACGTGTGTCGCCCCATCCTGGATCACCTGGAGGACTTCATCCATGAGCGGATCTCCGTACCCGCCGGTTTGGAGCCGGTAGCGACACTCGCACCGCGAGACGGCCTCGGGTCGGTCGACCTCACCGCCGCCGACGATCCGTCGTCGCCGGCCGAGGACCCGGGCGGCGAGACCCGGACCGCTCCCATGCCAGCCGCGGCTGGGGCTTCCCACCTATACATCGCCGGATTCCGGCCCGCCCGCGGTCACTGGCTCACCGCCGCGGACGCGACTCGGATCAAGAAGGTCCTGCACGAGGGCCGCACCCGGAACCGCAACCGGGGCCGCTACACCTTCGCCGGGCTCCGCGTGCGCACACCTGCCGGACTCGGCCGGCTAAAGCCCCGCTGCCGCGATGGCGACGTCGTCTACTCGATCGAGTTGAGGGCCGAGGGCCGTAGACGCTATCCCTATGTGCGGGTGCCGCATCGCGCGCTGGTCGCCTCGGTCGTGACCGCGCTGGTGGACCACGCCGACCGCCTGGCCCGCTGGCTCGCGGAGCGCGATACCGAGGAAGAGGCCCGGCACAACGCGGAACTGGACGGCCTGGCCAAGGAGCTGACCGAGAAGCGGGCGGCACTCGCCCGGTACGAGGGCAAGTGGATCCAACTCGACGGCCCGGCACTGCTCTCTGCCAAGCAGGAGTACAACGCGCTGAGCGCACAGTGCGTGCATCTGCAGGAGCGACGCGACCGGCTGGAGCGCCCGGCGCACCTGGTCGATGGCACCCACGCCCGCGGCGTCGCCGTGGACGTCTTGCTGGACCTGCTCGTCGACCTGCGAGATCCGCACAGCGTCCGGTACCGGGCGCCGCTGCTGGATGCCCTCGAGCTGACCGTCACGCCCGAGCGGGGCCCGCACCGCGGCCGGGGCTGGGAGCGGCGGCTGCGCTGGCAGGGCGTCTTCCTGCTGCACGACGCCGAGGGCACGTGCCAGATCCCCCTGGCGGGCGCCACCACCCCGCCGCTGACCCCCGGCGTGGCGGAGCTGCTTCTGTCCATGGTGGAGCAACTGCGCGCGGGGGTGCCGTTCCCCTCCACATCCCGGCAGTGGCTGCCCGACCTGCGCGCCGCCCTCGGGATCACGGACGGGATCTTCCGCCTCTCCGCCGTCACCGATCCCCGCCTGCTCCGGCTGGCCATGGACATCTGCCACCCACCAATGCCGTCCGGCACGCGGAACCGCCGGGACGCGGACCCGACCGAGGTGCCCCGCCTCGCCGGCCCGCCGATGCGCCCCGGCCAGCTGCCCGCGCTGGCCCGCCGGTTGGGCGAACCGCTGGCGCTGCTCCGGCGCATTCACTCGCTGTACGTGGCTGCGCCGACGCTGGGCTACCCCCGCTGGTTGCACAGGCCCGCGCCGCGGCTGGCCGCCGTCTTCACGGCCGCCTCCCCGCGGACCGGGATCGTGCGCCGCGCCGACGTGCCCGCCGAGGTCTGGCTGGGCGCGCAGCTGGCGCTCGCGGGAGCGGCCCGCCGCTTCGCGGCGGACTGGGAGCTGCACTCCGACCGCATGGTGCTGCGCGCCTGCGGCCACTGCGGCTCCCGCCGCCGCGTGCCGCTGCTCCTGCCGGAGGCGGACGGAGCGGTCTGTCTCCACTGCCGCCACGACCGAGCCGACGTCCCGTGGCCGGCGCGGTATGACCGCTACCGGGATCGGTGATCGCCCGCTGTCGCCACCCGATCCGAGCAACGCCGCCGGAGGCTTCGCGCCTATGTGGCGTCGCCGTTGGGCGCCACCATGCCGGCCCCTCCTCCCTCCGCATCGCCAAACACGGTGCCTCCGACCTCGGTCACTGACTTCTCGAGCTGGCCGTGGAGATCGCGGCAGTCGAGCGGGACCGGGCACGACGAGTCCTCCACCGACTGACAGCGGTGTGCTGATCGGGTTGGCGGCTCGTGCCGTCGAGGCAGCGAGATCGGCGGGTCTCGTCCGCTGACAACGGCAGCGAGCGAGATGCCGCGCCGCTCACTGCGATGCTGTCTTTGTCCCGCCGCCGTGTCGCGTCACTCGAGGCCGCAAGGACACCCTGACCGCGTTGCGCGTCCAGGCGTGATCGATGGCCTTCCCCGCCCAGACATACGCCTCCCCTGGTTGCAGGTGAGCAAGGTTCTCGGGCCGAAGACCGTTAAGTGCGGAGTTGGCCTTCTGGATGTGCTTGAGCCAGGCCGGCGACGTCATCTTGTGCAACACGACGAGGTCGGAGAGTTCGATGAGGGAGACCGGCACGGAGGGCGGATCCTGGCTGGCAACCAGGATGCTCATGCCCTTGTGCCGCATCTCGCGGACGGACTCGACGAGCACGTCGACGAGGTCGGGGCTGTCGATGTACTTGTGGGCCTCGTCGAAGACGACGAGCTTGTTGAAGTGGCCGCCGTCGACCTTGGCCTCGGCGAAGAGTTGCATGAGCACGACGAAGAGGCCGAGGCTCTCGTCCTTCTCGATGTACTCGTCGCGCAGGTCGACAACGATCAGCCGTCCTGGTCGCACATGATCGGAAATCCGCACCGAGTCGTCGATGTAGTCGGCGGCTAGGTCGAGTCGCTGCCGAGCGAGGTCCTTGAGGTTGTCGGCCATGCCGGAGGACTCCACCCCCTGACGCACGGTGGCGAGGCTCAGGCTGTTGCGATTGGCCTTGAGCACCTGCATGAGCTGACGGACGTACATCGCCTGGTTACCCACCGCGCCGAGCAGGAAGCGCCAGTGCGCGGCCTGCAGTTCGGAGGAGGCGAACAGGAGCGGCTGTACGTCGAGGTCGGGGAACTCCGCGCGGCGCTCCTCGACCTGGTCCCGGGGCGCGAGGAGCAGGACGTCCTCCAGCGCAGCGGGCTCAGCACCGTACCGGGCACGCAGCAAAGAGATCTGACCCTCGACGTCGTTGGCGTGCTTCATCGAGGTGAACTCGGGTGCGTAGTCCTGGGTGCGGCTGTAATGAAAGACGACGGTGGCCAGCGGGTGCGGCAGGTGGTTTACACCAGGAGAGCGCAGGGTCGCGCCCTCGATGATGGAACCGAGGGTGTAGCTCTTGCCGCCGCCTTGGACGCCGAACAGGCTGATGGTGTGGGTCTCGTTGAGGTCGAGACCCGCCTTCCGGCCGCCGGCGGCCTCACCGAGGATCGCCCATTGCGGCGTCGTGTTCGTGACGCCAAGGAGCACCGGTGGTGTGGTCCCCGGCGGCGAGGCGGCCGACACCTCCTCGACGGCGGGGACAGGCTTACCAACGACCGCGGGTGCGACCGAGGCTTCGTCATTCACGCTCGGCCGGTCGCTTGGCGACGGCGAATCGGAGTCTTCGGACACAGCGGCCGTGGCCGCCTCTCGGCCGGGCTCGACAGGAGGCAGAGCCGGCGTCGGCTGCCCGTCGGTCTCGGCTTCCTGCGGCTCGTCCTCCAACGCCTCCAGCGAGGGAGCCCGGAAGGCGGCGTGCTCGCGCCGAGAACGGGTGAGCGCCGGCACGGTGGTGGCGTAGGGCTCAGTGGCGTCGCGTGGCCGGTCGAGCTCGGTCGGCACGCCGGCCAGGAGCTCATCGATCTCGTCACGCCCGATGTGGTGGAACTCCACACCATCGATGACCTCAGGATCGCTGCCCTGACCCGCGAGCTCGAAAATGAGCCCGATTCGCTGAAAGGAGAGGGCGAACCCGTCGTCGAGGGTCTCCAGCAGCCGGCGCGCGTGCGTACTGACGGAGCGCCTGGCCATCCTGTAGCGCTCGGAGCGCTCAAGGTAGAACCGCAGCAGCGCAGCGAACTCGACGTTCTTCACCGCCCGGTCGACCCGGTCCGGGTTGGCGAGGTGGGGATCGAACTGCTCGGCCAGCACGGTCTGTGAGGTCTCGAGCTGTTCGGTGATCGATCGCTGCAGCGCCTCGTGCTCGGTGAGGGTGCCGATCCTGGAGTACGCCTTGACCTCGATCAGACGGCAGGTGATGGTCCGTCGCTTCGCGTCGAAGGAGAAGAGGGCCAGGTCGGTACGCCGCAGCGACTGCTCCGCCCCCGAGCGGCGCCGCGCCTCTACGTAGAGGTCCTGGTGGGCGTCGAGGGGTACGACGATCTGTTCACCGAGCGCCTGCTGGCCCTCAAGGTAGAGCCGCGCCAAGGCGAGCCCGAGCACCTCGGCGCGCTGATTACGCGCAGCGGAGGAGAGCTTGAAGGCGAGGCTGCCCGACAGCAACCGCAGTTGCTCGAAGAAGGTCTGCAGGTGGCGGTCGTCGACCGCCACCCCGTGGTCGCTGATCACCGGCCTCAATAGGCCCCGGAGTTCCTCGACCTTGCGCGAGCTGACCAGGACCTGACGGCCGAGACCGACGCGGCCGGCGACGTAGTCGATCACGAAGTCGCTGCTGCCTGCGCCCCCCGTTGCACGGTCGAAGTACTCCAGCCCAAGCGTCCGGTCGATGATGACCACCCAGTCACTGACGTCGTGGGCCTGGTGCAGCAGGGAGCGCTGCTGGCCGTCGAGGGTGAGGATGGTGGTGGGCACATGCCCGGTCCCCGTGCCGTCTGTGGCGACACTGGCCGCGGCATGGGCCAGCGTGCTCGGCAGTTCGGCGAGCATGTCGCTGAGGCCGCTGGCCGTGGCACCGGGTCGGGCGAAGACCGGGGTCTTGCGCCAGGTGACGCTGGCCCCGTCGTCTTCACCGTCGAACGCCGTGGTCGCCTGTTGGATCAGCCCGTACGCCGGCGGGTGCGCGATGTGCTGGACCGGCCCGGTCTCGTGCTCCTCACCGGAGAAGGCGTCGACAAAGATCGTCAGGTGAGCCTCGAACTCGGCTGTGCGGTTCTCGAACTCGTCCATGGACCGGATCGAGTAGGCGAGCTTGGGCACGCTGCCGTCCTGACGGGAGCCGAACGCGTCGGCCTCGTCGCTAGTGAATCGACTGTCGGAGCGAGTCAGGTCGGCCAGTGCCTCGCCGATACCGGGCATGGCCGTGTTGGGAGTGCACAGCCGCAGGTCGTAAGTTAGGTCCCGGGTCGTCGAGCGGCGCTGGAGTTCCAGGAGCATCTCGGCGATCAGTGCCGCGTCGCCGGGGTTGATCACGTTGACAACCAGGGTGCGGACATAGGCGTGCTGACGTACGTACCGCTCCACTCTGTCGGCCAGCACGCCGGCCGCCTGGTTGCCCCCGGCGGCACGGGGTGCATCCGGTACGCCGAGCGCGGCGGACAGCTTGTTGAGCAGGCCGATCGCGTCGTCGGTACGTGGGTGGACCAGGGCGGTCCAGAAGGGCGTCAGGTTGCCCACCGCGGCGAACAGGTGGTGGTTGTCCTGTCGCGGCACGGCGAAGGGAAAACCGAGGGAGTCGAGCCTGTTGAAGAAGCTCGCTGCCGCGTCGGCGGCGGCCTCCTTGGTGTGGGCGGCGAGCTCCCTGCGCCAGGCTGCGCCGACACCGCTCCACTGGGAGAACCACAGCAACCGCAGCGGATGCGTCGGCCCGACCAGCAGGATTCGATGGACGTCACCGATCGCGTCGAGATAGCGCACCGCGACGGCATCGATCTGTTGCAGCCCGGCAAGGGCCCGCAACGCCGCTCCCCGCTCGCTCTTCGCGACCTCTCCGGCATGGGCGGCCTGCGCGGCGATCAGTCGCTGATAGCTGGCCGCATACGCGACGATCTCGGCTGAGAGCGCCGGGAGATTGGTTGTCTCGACGACACCGCCCGGCTCGTCGTCGTCGGACGCACCGGTACCCGCGATCGCCTCGAACAGGGTGTCGCGAAGGTCGATGAACACACCGAAGGCCTGTTCCGCCGCGGGCCCGAGCGAGGCCACCCAGGGGATCTCGTCGCGCACGGGGGCTGCGGCGGCTCCCTCTTGGCCGAGGGCGAGCTGCCACATGCCGAGCTCACGCGGGCTGCTCACGGTGGCGCGCTCGATCTGGGTCAGCAGCCGGGACAGCCTGATCTCGACCCCGCCGCCCCCGGCTACGTGCACGTTGGCGCTGGCGTGCGCCGTCGTGCGCGAGCCGTTGACCCACGAGACCTCACCGGGAGTGAGCTCCTTGTCGGGGCGCCCGTCGGCGAGGCGGCCGAAGGCGAGCCGCTGGATCGCGTGGGTGAGGCTCTCGTACCGCTGGGCTCGGGTCTCGGGTGGCTCCTCGCTCTCGTCGGCGTTGACGACGTAGAACAGCTCGCTCATGCCCGAGGCAGGGGCGGTGACGATCCGGCGATCGGTGTCCGCGAGCGGGGTGATGATCAGGCGGTGCCAGCCCTCGTCGAGCTGGGCCTTGCGCAGATTGCGGATGGTGCCCTTGTAGCTGCTCTTGGGGCGTGCGCCGGCCGCAACGTTGACGACCTTGCCGGTCGGTTCGCCGTCCTCGGAGACCAACTCGACACGGAGCTTGAGCAGCCCGTCGGCGGTGGTCAGCGCCGGGTCGATCGTGATCGTCGCGGCGATGTCCTTGGCACCGGCGGGCCCGGCGATCAGGTACGGCTGTCCGGCGAGGGTCTCCAAGACCGGGTAGGTCTTGACGTGTTCGGGGTCGTCACCGACGACCGAGAGCCCGACGGCGTGGAGGTCGATCTTGAGCTGTACCTCACGTTCGCTGGGTGCGGGCCATCTGTCGAAGGTCAGGCTGCGGTTATCGCGGTCGGTGATGATCCGGCGGGTCCAGACGGCGCGGTCCTCGAGACCGATCTTGCCGGCGAAGCGGGCGAGGCGGGCGGTGAAGTCGGGGTCGGTGAGGCCGAGGGAGAGCACCCGCTGGCGCTCGTCGAGCTCGCTGCGGCTGAGGTCGTCGACGTGGGCTCGGTTGCGGCCGACCCGCTCGGGCACGTCCTCGACGTCGGTGAACAGCGACAGGTCAGGCACCAGGCCGAAGCAGTAGAGCGCCGCCCCGGCGGCGTCGGGCTCGTAGTCGTTGGCGGCGAGGGTGAGCAGGTAGCGCACCCATGCCTGGTCGGTGGAGCGGTTGTCCCTCTTCGCGGTGAGGGCCTGCTCTAGGCGGAAGATCCCGCCGCGGAGCGAGGCCGGCACCCGGCTGATCAGCTCCGCGCGCACCAGGGCGTAGGCGTTGCCGAGCTCGATCTCCTCGAAGGTGGCCACCCCGAAGGAGTCCTCGGCGCTGGCACGAAGGCCCGGGGGCACGAAGACCAGCATCGGCCCCGAGGTCCCCTCGACCGGCCGATTCCGCAGTTCCACGAGTTGGGTGCTGGTCACCAGGGTGTCGTCGCCCTGGGCGACCTCCTCGTCGGTCGCCAGCAGGCAGACCACGGTGCCCGGCAGGGTCGCGGTACGCAGCCGGTGCACGAGGCGGGCGGCGAGCTCGCCATCGAGTTCGGTGACGCGCATGCAGTGGCCGGCCTGCCGGCTGGTGAGCAGCCCAAGTAGGTGAGGGACGAGCACGTCCTCCAGGGCGCTGCGGATCTCTGCAAGGGTGGGCTCGGTCAGTCCGACCGCGGTGGCCGTCAGCGGGTGCTCCTCTCCGGGTGAGCGCCGATGGTGAAGCGCGGGGTGACGGTCTGGGTCAGGTAGGCATCGGAGAGATCGCGGTAGTAGCCGATCTCGCGAAGCCGGTCGACGAAGGCGGCGGTGTTGGCGCGCAGCGCAGCCCGGTCAGGCAGGTCGGGGCCGTGGAAGCCGTCCTCGGTCGGGAGGGTGTCGATGTAGAGCCCGTAGCGGGTCTGCAGCGTGTCGAGGACCTCGTCGACCCGCATGGGCCGGGTGCGCATCCGCCCCGAGTCGTCGGGCTGCACGAGGCACACCTGCAAGAGCACCTCCAGCAGCCGGGAGTCGAGCACGAAGCGACGCACGCCGGCCCTGCCCCGCGGCTGGGTCAGCAGCTCCCCGGCCCGACCCTTGAGGAACATCGAGTCCAGGCAGTCGACCAGATACTTACGTTGAAAGGCCCCGCGGTAGTGCATGATCAGCTCGAGGTAGGTGTCGAGCCGGCTCAGGTCGAGGTCGATGATGGTCTGCAGCTCGGGGGCGAGCGGCTCCTCCTCGTCGTCGAGGATTCGACGCACCCGCATGTCGAAGAAGACCTCCCGGTCCGCCTCGTACCTCCTGTCCAGCAGTGCGATCGCATCGGCCGCCGGCAGGTGATCCCGACCGGGCATCGACAGCTTGCCCCGCCGGTGCAGGTCCTTGGCGAAGTCGGTGAGCTTCAGCACCGCGAACGTGCCTCGGACGAACTGCGGTAGCCGGCCATACCAGGTGGCCGCGCTGTGGACCGCATACGCCGCGGGCGGCCCGCTGTCCGAGCCTGCGACGTCGACGAAAAGATGCGGGCGGAAGCGGCACTGCTCGTCGCGCTTGTGACCGACAGTGCAGGCGTGATCGACGGCGCCGTCGCGCACGGCGGCGGGCACGAGCTTGAACAACCGCAGGTGGTAGAGCGCCAGGTGAAAGGAGAGCAGGATCTTGAGGTGCTCCACGAGCACGGTGCGCGGCATGAACTCCCGGTGCAGCAGTAGTCGCAGCACGTCCTCACCGAGCAACTCGGCCGGCTGGCGGCACAGCTGCTTCTGCTCCCGACGCGATGAACCGTCGGGGCGGTCCTGTGCCTTGCCCTGAGTGGCCTCGACCATGCTGAGCAGCGCCTGCGACTCCACGTCGATGTCGGGGCCCGGCACGACCTCGCCGGTGGCTGGGTCGATGTCGGAGAAGAAGAACTCCCGCAAGGCGTTCAGGGCGAGGTCGTTGACCGCGAGCATCTCGTAGAGCTGCTCGTCCGCGCCGTAGGGGCGGGACCGGGTGGTGTTGCGCAGCCGGTAGGCGAACCCGTGCAACGGACGCGGCCCGGCCACCGCCTCGGTCACCCGGCCACGGTTCACCAGGTCGAGCAGGTGGGATGCGACCCAGCGGCGGCTGATGTCCTCGTTGTCTGCGAACCCGTCGAACCGGCCGGACTTGTCGCTGACCAACAGCTCGAGATAGGCGTCGACATCCAGGTCGGTGGCCCGCCGCACCCGGCTGGTGACACCGCCGTGCCACAGCCTGGCCAGGAACGCGGTGAGGACCCGGTCCATGGTGAGCGACTTGTAGTCGATGCGGCTGATCGTGTCGCACCGAAAGGCACGGTCCTTGTTGTCTAGCGCCATTCCGCCTCCTCGGTTGCGGGCACGAGCGCCTCCTGGGTGATCAGGTGGAGCACCCCGTCATCACTGCGTCGCACGGTGTGCATCGCCGACCCGTCAACGGTCAACAGCACCTCCCGGTAGGGCACCGCGGCGAGCTGGTTCTTGAACACCGCCAGTGCGAGTGCGTAGCCCTGGTCGTCGTCGATGCTGGCCTGATAGCCACGGCGGAACCGTTCGATCAGCTCGAAGAGATCCAGCCCGATCCGCAGCTCCGCCGGCGGAATCTCCGCCCGGCCCGGGTCGGTGTAGGTGAGCCTCAACGCCGTCGGCCGAGTCTCCAGGTACGGGTGGGCGTCGGTGCCGACGCGGCCGGCCCGGAAGCCCTCACCGGGGAAGCGGCGCAGGCTGCGGATGGTGCCGCGTACGACGTCGCGGACCCGAATGACGAGCCCACCGGCGGCAAGCTCCGACGAGACGACGCCCTCGCTGCGGTTGAGTGCCTCCAGGAAGAGTCCGGTCGGCACCGGCCGCTTGCCGTCGAGCAGTTTCAGAAAGGACTGCACCGAGGCGTAGGGCAGCATCTTGATCGCCTCGCCGGGGTCGCGCATCTCGAAGTACGACAGTCGGCGGGCTGCGGACACGAAGCCGATGACGTCATCCGGGTGGGCGTCGGCACCGCTGACTTCGGCGTGCAGCGCCCGGAGCAGGTTCCGCTCCGGGGTGATCCGGTCGGTGGCGCTCACCAGGTAGTGCTCTAGCAGGCCTTCGCTGGCCAGACGCCGGTCGAGCACCGGCTGAGGTGGTCGGGCGACGTCGACATGGCGGAGCTGGAGGAGCAACCGATCACGCTCGGTCCCGGCGTCGCCGCCCCGGTAGGCGCTGAAGTAGTGGCTGGCCAGGATCGGCTCGGACCGCTGCGCGGCGTAGAGGTCGTGGATCTCGGCGCAGTCGCGCCCCGACGTGAGGGTGTAGGCCAGTGCGGAGCGCAGGTCGCGCAGCGTGATGTGCAGTCGACCGCGGAGCTGGGCGACCTCGTAGATCCGGCGCATCCGCTCCTTGACCTGCGGTCCGACGATCGGGTGGGCGATGGTGGCCGCGTTCTGCCGGGCGTAGCAGCCCTCCGCGAGGGCACAGCCGTCGCAGGCGGTCCAGAACTCCGGGCGGACCATCGAGTCGAGCATCCGCTCGAGGATCGAGTCGGAGGATCCATCGCCGCTGCGCGCGGCGGCCGAGCGGACGGTGACATCGCGGAGATTGAGGTTGACCACCGCAACCGACCCGGGCTCGTCGTCCTCGCCACGCAGCCCGACCTCGACGATCCGGGTCAGGGCCGCGAACTTCCCCGAGTGGTGGCTGAGGAAGTCGACCAGTCGGCCCTCATTGACCGCGATCAGCCGCGTCTCCCCGATCAGCTCACCGACCTCGTCGGCACCGGCGAAGGGAGCGAAGAACTCCGCGAGCACCTCGTCGCTGACGACACCGTCCTCGTCCTGGCTGCCGTCGTAGTTGGTGTGAAAGCGGCGCCCGTCGAGCTCAAAATCGGTGCCGTTGGCCCGCTCGGAGGTGAAGGTCGCACCCCGCTCACGTGCGGTCGCGGCGAGGCTCTCCAGGAACGCGGTCTTGCCGTCACCGGCGTTGCCGGTGACGATCACCAGCGAATGCTTGCCCGCCAACACGCTCGGCGCCAGGGCCAGGTCGAGCCCGGTGAGCACATAGACGCGGAGGTCAGTCGCATCCATGCCGCGGGTGCCGCGGTTGCTGCGCCTGCTCTGGCTGTAGAGCGTCTGCAGATGGGCGACAAACGGGTTGCGCTCGGACGAGGCCCGATCGCCGTCAGTCGCCCCGACCGGAGCGGGCTTCACCGGCCCGGGGAGCTTCGGCTTCGGTTGCTCGGCAGCCGCCAGGAGCGCGGTGTGGAGTTCCTCGGCGCTGGTGAACCGGCCACCGCGTTCGGGCGAGATCGCCTTGAGGATCGTCTCCACCAGTCTCGCCGGCACCGCAGGAAGGCTGTACCGCTCGCGCGGGTCCTCGGCCGACACCGCGGGCGGCGGCGTGCTGGCGCCGTCCCACGGATAGGCGTTGGTGAGCGCCTCGTACAGCGTGATCCCGAGCGCGTACAGATCCCGGTCGACGTAGCCGGCGGCGCTGGCCGGCACCTGGTCGAGATCAGGCGGGGTGTAGCGCGGGGTGCTGGCGGTGTGGCCCTGGGTGCTCTCGGGGGTCTTGGCGATGCCGAAGTCGAGGATCTTGACGCCGTCCTCGGTCCACAGCAGGTTGCCGGGCTTGATGTCGCAGTGCCACACGTCCAGGCTGTGCAGGTATTTCAGCCCGTCGGCGACGTCGAGACCGATACGCAGCACGTCGCTCGGGGTGAGCGTGCCGCCTCGGATCACTTCGCCGAGGTCCTCGCCGGTCACGAACTCGAAGACCAGGAACGGATACGGGTACGGCTGCGGGAGGACGTCGACGTCGAGCATCCGCACCACGTTCGGATGGGCCTGCGCGTCCTGGAGCCGAGACAGCACCATGCCCTCACGGCGGGCCCGCTCCCGGGTGCCCTCCTCGTCGCGCAGGATCAGCTTGATCACCCGATCGACGTTGCGCATGGTGTCGAAGACCCGGTACGCCACCCCGCTCGCTCCGGGCGTGCCGAGCCGCTGCTGCACGATGTACTTGGTGCCGAGCGCGAAGTCCCGCGGCAGGTTCCGCCAGTACTGCGGGTCCCGGCGCTTGTCGTCGTCACCGGCCTGCGACGCCTCCGGCGGCGCCGGAGGCTCTCCCCCGCCTCCGCCGGCGACCCGGCGCTTGGGCCGGTTGACCTCGCCGATGGCCAGCTCGAAGCGGCGGATCGCCTCCCGCGCGTCGGGCCGGTCCTCGGGCTTGGCAGCGCACAGCAGTGAGAGCCAGTGGCGCAGCGGCGCGGGCACGTCGGCCTGCTCCAAGTCCTTCTCCGGGAGCACTCCGCCTGCCCTGACCTGCTCGGTGACCGAGCCGAACGGCAGGTGGCCGGTGAGCATCTCGAACCCGATGACGCCGAGGGCGTAGATGTCGGCCTTGTCGGTCATCTTGCCCGGGCTTTCCAGCGCCTCGGGAGCGAGGTAGGCGTTGTCGGCGGCGGCGTGGGCGTCCAGGGCGACCGTGTGGGCACGCATCTGGGCGGTCTTGGCGTAGTCGAAGCCAGTGATCATCGCCCGGCCGTCCTGGGTGAGCAGGATCGTGGCCGGGCTCAGTGCCCGGTGCACGATCTTGCGGGACTGGGCGTGCGCCAGTCCGGCGAGCACCTGCCGCAGGATCAACAGCTTCCGGTCTCGGGTCAGCGGCTCGACCGGCTGCTCGCCCAGGTGCAGCCGCAGCGCGTGCCCGGGGATGTCGTCGTAGACGGTGACGAAGCCACGGTCCTCCGGGTCGGGAAAGAAGTCCTTCACCCCGACGATCGCCGGATGCGGCGGCAGCTTGCCCAGGGCTTCGTAGGCGATACCGATCTGCTTCTGTTGCTTCTCCCGCTGGCCTGTCGGCGCGTACAGGTCGGCCTGCCGCACGACGAGCCGCACCGTGCCCGAACCCTGCACGGCGTTGGCGTTCTTCGCGCGATACTCCCCCACCACGTCGATCCCGTCGGCGTGGATGGTCTCGCTCAGCGTGTCGAGCACCAGCCAGTTGCCGAACTGCAGCGGGCCGGTCGGCACCCGACCGATCCGCTTGACCTCCTCGACGATCGTGTCGTGGTGGCGCTGGATGTCGACGTCGACAGAGAACGAGCCGGTCGGGACCCGGGAGACGTCGGCGAGCAGGGCGACCAGGTGCTGCCGGTTGACCGTCGAAGCCGCGTCGCGTTGAGGAGTGTTGTGGTCGACGAGGCGCGCGTCGGCCGCCGAGAGCACAACCGCGGCATCGACGTAGACGCGAGAGAGCTGAGGGTATGCCTCCTCGAGGAGGCTCTTGAGCCGCTTGGCGTTCTCCCGCAGCTTCGGCAGCGGCGTGTGGAACGGGGACCGCCCCGCCGGCATCCACCGCGACCCCTGCACGTCGATGCGCCCGAATGTGCCCTTCACATCGATCACGTAGACCATGTGGCCGGTCACGACCACGAGGTCCACCTCGAAGAGCCGGCCCCGGCTATCCGGGATCTCCAGGGAATGCAGGACCGTCCACTCATCTGACCCGTGATCGCGCAGGTGAGCAATGACAGCCCGCTCCGCATCGTTCACGGGCGGCCCGATGGGAACGATCCTCGCCATCAGCCCTCGGCCCCCTCAATCGCGGCCGTCAGCAACGACAGCGCCTCGTCTTCCAGCGCATCCGCACGGTCACGGTCGAGGTACGCCTGTCGGACCGTGTCCGCGATGGAGTCTCTGTCTGACGCTGTGGCAGTAGGCACGGGCATCTGATGCAGGAGCGAGGAGTGAATGCTTTGGGGCCCAGACCCCGCCAACATGCTTCGAAACATCCGGTGAGCGACGGGCGAGCGGAGAAATGCATACAGGTAGGCGCCCGGCACCTCTGGGTCACCGCTCTCAACTCGAAGCAGATCCTCCGTGAACGAGTACTTGAGCCACTCGCCGGTGATCAACACAGACCTTCCAAATAGCCCGTTCTCACTCGGCATGCCTCGCGCCGCAGTCAGGATCGTTTCGTTGGACACCTTTAGGGAGAAGCCCTTCGGGGCTCGAATCCAGCGCTCCTCCGGACGGATCCAAAACAGTTGCTTCTGTCCCATGAATGGAACACCCTCGCCTGGCTCAGTGGCAACCCGAGTGAAGCGCATGCCCCGCTCAAGCGTGCCGCCAGCACAGATGTCGCCCAGAGTTCGGAACGGAACAGATTGAAGCGCCTCGCGTAGACGAACGGCTCGACGAGTGAAGTTCATGGCCCGAAGAGACAGCGGGGTCAGTTCAGATACCGTGAACCCAAGATCTGGTTCTTCGCTATGCCAACGGTAATCGATGAGCTCAGGAAGGCCGACGCTGCGAAAGAAGTTCTCGCTAGCGCCCACGAGGCCGGCCTGAAAGGCAGCCCGCAGGTGGGCGCTCTGCTCGACCAAGTTGTGAATCCGCTGCTCCAGCGCCAAATCGAATCGGGGCACCGGCAGGTCAACCAGGTGATGGGGCTCGATGTGCTGGATGATCGCGCCATACGCGGAGGAGACGATCATAGGCACGCCGAAGCGACTACGAAGGAACGTGTAGAGGTAGCCCGACGGGATCTTCGCGGGATCGGACTGCACCTTCATCACATGCTGCGAGGTGCAGAACCCTGCCATGTCGGGCCGCGCATATGCCATCCGCCCAATGGTTCCCGAGCAGGAAATTAGCGAGGTCCCGGGCTCGACTTTCAGGTACTCGAGCGCATTTGCAATGGGCTTGCTAAGCCTGGGCAGGTAGCTGAAGTCGGCCTCGAGCATGTCCGTGCTGCCCAGGAAGGGCACGCTCTGTTCAGGGTCGTCCAGGTACACGCGGCTGAACTTGGGGCCGTTGAAGATGCCGCCGTTGTGGCCAGCCGTGACTTGGTCGAGACGCACCGTGTTCGGAAGAGCTTCCAGTCGCTTACGTGCCTCCAGTGCACCGGACAGATACGGCGATGCGTCGAGTCGGAGGCCTTGGTCGAAGAACCAATCGGCTCTGACTGGATTGTCGATGCTGGCGATTTTCACGCGCCGACTCCCCGCGCCTCGCGGGGGTCATAACCGGGAATCGGGTGGCGCTTTCGGAACTCTGAGTATTTCTGTGCGATCACCGGCAGATCGTTGTCGATGACCTGCCGGCTGCGCTTCACCGTTCGGGTGCGCCGCTGGCCACCGATGGTCAGGTACTCAGTCTCCTCGTACGTCTCCATGATCAGGTCACCGTTGGGTGACCTCTTGTAGAGATCGTTGCCGCGACGGTCGAAGCCAACCTTCTCCGCGACTGCCATGAAAACCGGGTAGGAGACCGGGCCGTTGAGCCGCTCGGCGGCCTTCTCCTCGAACGTCTTCCGCTTGAGGAAGAGCAGGGTGGTGAGGATGTTGACGTTGGCGTCGACAATGAAGGTCTCCACCGGCAACTCGACGCTGGCGAGCACCCAACACTCCCGCAGGATGAACCGGCGGATCCCCTCGTCTGCCGGGCCAGGGTTGGACAGGATGCCGTTGGGCAGGACGATGCCGAGTCGGCCGCCGGGCTTGATCCACTCAATGGCTCGCTGAACGAAGAGCTGCTCGGGTGCCATAGAGCCCGGCAGGTTAGGGCTGGCCACAAGTTCGCCGGTCTTCTTGTCCCGCGACCAAGACTTCGCCACGCCCTCGCGGAAATCGCCGAGGACGGACTCGTCGCTGATCGGGATGTCGGCACCGAAGGGCGGGTTGGTGAGCAGCACGTCAACGGCGCCACTGCGGCCGTCCTTCGCGAGTGGGATCCGCTTGATCGCCTCGGCGACCCCGGAAAGGTGGCCGCGCGGAAAGGCGAGGGAGTCCATGTGGAAGACATTGCCGGGGGTGTCGGCCAAGGTCATGATGTTCATCGAGGTGGCGCGAACGAGGAACGGATCGAAGTCGGCGCCGAAGAGTTGCTCGTCGGCGTACTTGCGCAGCCGGTCACGGTAGCGCTCGCCCTGCTCCGGGGAATCCGGAATGCCGCGGGTGCCGTCCTCGTCCTGCATCTTGTGGTGCAGGTGGGTGAGAGTGGCGTGCAGAAAGCCACCGGTGCCGCAGGTCGGGTCGAGGACGGTCTCGTCCTCCTGCGGGTCCAGGATGTCGATCATCAGCTTCACTGCGCCACGCGGGGTGAAGTACTGACCGCGGTCGCCGCGCAGGTTGGTGCCAACCAACTCCTGGTACGCCAGTCCCTTCGCGTCGATGTCGGTCAAGCCGAGGTCGTAGGGGGCCAGCTCGGAGACTATGAAGGCGAGTGCCCGGTCCGAGAGGGTGATCTCGTCGTTGGCCTTGAAGAGCCCAGAGGAGGCGTACTGCCGCTTGACGTCCTCGAAGAGGTCCGTGATTCGCACCCGGATCGCGGTGCGGCCCTCGTCGTCGTACGGCTCAGCCATCGAGGTATAGAAGCGGCGCGGGCTGCCCCTGCGGACGGCCCGCTCGTCATACATCTTCGCGAAGAGCAGGTAGAGGAACTGCCAGAAGGCGGCGTCCTTCGGCATGCCCTCGTTTCCGTGGACGTAGTTGTGGCAGCGCCGGAAGGTGACCTTGAGCATCTCCGGCTCGGCGCGGCGCAGCTGCTGGGCGGAGACCACCTGGCCGCTGCCAACAGTGCCGTCGGCCAGCGGCCAACCCGAGCGCTCGTGGAAGTCCGCACCCCATCGGGTGGTCTCCTTCTCGATGAAGAAGATGTCGACGTTGTCGGTCCACAGGCCCCAGCAGCGCTCGGGATAGTCCTCCGCGCCGAGCAGGTCCTGGACGAACGCCATTTCGGATTTCATCTGGTCGTAGGTGCGTAGCTTGACGACGTTCTTGCCGCGGTTGGGCTCCCTGTTGACAACCACCACGCGGCGCAGGTTGTCGGCGGTGTGCTCGCTGCCCGGGGCGAAGATCGCGATGTCGACCTTGGCGCGGCGCTTGCCCTTCTCGGTCGCGACCTGGACCGGGAAGTCGAGCTCCATGTCCTCCGGGGCGAACTGGTACTCGTGGAAGAGCACCCGCACAATCCGCTGCCGGACCTGCTCCTTCGGGGTGTCCTTGATCGGCCTATCGGTGAGGAAGTCGATGAGGAAGCCCTCGTCGAGGTGGTGGACCCGCGCCTCAGTCTCCGTGTCGGGCCGGGCTGCGCTGTCCAGCGTCGTCGGGTCAACCATTTCGGTTGAGCTCACCATCACATTCCTGTCCGTTGTGCTCGTCACGGGGCAAGGCTGGGCCGCCCGGGGGCGACCAATGCCAAGAGTTGTCGGGCCACACAGGGGGCGACCAGTGCCCCGAGTTGTCGGGCCGCACCAGGACGACCAGCGGCCCCGACTTCCAGTCCTACCTGGCCAGTGCAGGCTAGTGGAGTGGTCCGACACGAGGCGCGGGTGACACCGAGTCGTGACTGATCCGCCCCCGCTCAACTTGCCTAGAACAGGGGCGCCCCCTTGGCACATGTTCGACACCTGTTCCCAGCCGGGACTGGTCTGGTCTCGGCCGGCTCGGCCGCGCACCAGCGGCTGACCGCCGCGCTGGATGGTCGCCGCTTGGACCGGGCGCGCCACGACCGGCGTCCACCTGTGCGTTGTCAGCTCCGCCCTCGCGGCTCGTCGAGGAGGTGATCGACGCCAGCGGCGCCTCTGGGGCATGCCGGGCGGTCCAGGCGTCGGCCGCATCCTGGCACACGTCGCGCCGAGGTCTCAGTACCCCAGCCTGCCGGCCTGATCTGCGACTGGGGATCCGATCCCACGCGGATGGACGGCCCCGACCCGAGCCGGCAATGGCCATAGGGGGCGGGCTCGAGCGCTCCTCGCTGCCACGCCGTGGCAAGTCGCGGACAACAAAGGGGGATCCTTTCGGGTAGCGGTAACGGTCGCTGCGGTGCCCATAGGAGGGCATGCAGATGTTTCTGGCTACGGCTTGCGAAACGGATGTCCACGCCGTCCCTGGCCGAGCGATGAATCGGGCGCCGGCGACCGAAGTCAGAAGTCGATGGCGATGTCTTCGTAGGCATCCAGTTCGTACTCGACGGTTCTCAAGGCCCCCTCCACCGCGCGAGGGTCCTCATCGCTTAGATCCAGTGCAATCTGGTGGCCTACGAAATGAGTCGCACTGGACAGAGCTGTTCGGACGTCGTCCTGGCTACGCATTCGCGTGGCCACCTCGGCGAAGCCGTACTGTCCCCGCTCCCCCGCTGTCACGTGCGTGAAGCCGTCACGAATGCCCTTGAACTCCTGCCATTCCCGGCGCCACCGTTCGAGAGTGGTTGGAGGAACAACCGACCGCATGTCGCGGATCAAGTGACCCACGCTCGTGAGCAGGTTCAACGCCCCGGGCTGCGGGTGAAGCCCGTCGGCGAGTCCGCAAGCTCGCCACAGGATCGAACTACCGAGCATCTCTGGCCACTCGCCGTCACCGGACGGCAGGTCCATCACGTGCTGGACCAAGCCGTCATAGGCCAGCCTGACATTAGGGTTGGACGGCTCGACGGAAAACGCGACCGGCAGCGTCCGGTCGTAGTCGCCGACCACCTGCCCCAGCGCCCAGGCCACCAGCGCCGGCCGGCTGACGCGATCGACGAGGCGGTGTGGCGCTCCGTGGGCACCGACCTTTGGACGGATCCGCTCCAGAATCTCCGTCTCCAGTTCGATGCACGGTCCTGCTCCCCGCAGGCCCGCTGCTATCCAGGCGGCCAGGAACGTGTGCTCATCCCCAGCCGGCTCGAAGAGGGCGTCGGTGGGAAAAGCCTGCTCGATGCGGAGGTCCCACATCCGCTGGTACCGGTCGATCGTGACTTGGAGCCAGTCCAGGTCGCGTCCGAGGGCATCCAGACGGTCCTCCAGCTGCCGTTGGCAGCGCGCACGCAGTCCCCGGTAGATCTCCGCGTAGACGATGGGAACAAAACCAGGCGCTAGCCCCACAGAACCTGCTCCAGCTTCTCGGCCAGCAAACGGCGGTCGGCTGGTTGGAACCGCGCGGGGGCGGTGAAGGCCTCCGCGGGCACGGGCAGCTCCTCGAGCGCGGCCCTGGTCAATCTGGGGATCATCCCGGTGACCAGCGCGGACCGAAGGGCCTGGCCGGTTTCGCTGCCCAGGTATCGCGCCAGCGGGTCCCCGTACTCGGGGGCGCGCGGCCGCAGCAACAGAACGCCGCTCCCCGCGATGGCCGACTCGCGGACGACCGCGACGCGCCCGCGCACCCCCACCTCGACGACGGCTACGTCCCCTGGCTGCGCCTCGATCCCGGTGGAGGGGTCGGCGAAGCGGGTCACCCCGGTTCCATCGACCGACTTGCCGTTCAGCACCGGCCGCGTGCCCGGCCGTGGCACGGGATAGGTGTCCCGCGGATTGCGACCGGTGACGACGTCGGCGTAGGCCTCCAGGGGCGTGCCGTCCTCCAGTGGGCGCGGGTTGGGGGTCGTCAGTTCAAGTCGCCAGTCGCCGGTGGCCGGCAGCCCGGTCACCCGCCACCAGCTGCGTACGACCGGCTCACCAACTTCCGTGGCCACCGCCAGGAACGGCTCCAGCCGGCGGTAGACATCGGCGTTCACGGGCGGCGGCATGGGCACCGGCATCGCCGCCAGGCCCATCAGTGTCGGCCGAGGCACGGTGCCCGCGCTGTGCCCCTGACGCAACTGAAGCCCGCGCTGCGACGACAACACTGCCCACAGCCACGCCGCCGGAACGCCTGGCATGGGGCGCATCGCGGCGAAGTTAGCGAACGCAAGGCCCGAGTGCTCCGCGGAGAGGAGCACGCACGGACGGTCTCCGGCCAGTGGCACCAGAACGTCGCCGGGTCGGGCGCCGCGCCCTGCGGCCTGCACCCGAAGCACGGGTCTGCTCGCCGACGCACGGCGACCGCTGGCGACGGCACCGGTCCGCAGGTTGACGTCACCGGGCCGGATCAGCGGCTCGTCCTCGACCGCCAGGTCGGTGGGCCCGAAGATCTCAGCGACCTCCCCCAGGCGTCGGACCTCGATGTCGTTCCAGAGCAGCGACACATCGGCGGTCAGCAGCCGTGGCACATCCCACGTTCCCTCGCCCCGCAGGTCGACAAGCTGCGACGTCATCGGGACTCCTCATCCCCCTCGGACGCGTCAAGCTGTGCGCCGACAGACATGTCGGAAGGACCGCCGCGCAGATGCGCCAGGCAGGCGCGCAGCACGTCGCTGTCCTCGTCCAGCTCGGCCGCCCAATTGGCCTCCAGCTGGGCGACGAAGGTCTCCCCTGGGGCGGCTCGATCCACCACCAGGACGACCGACGGGATCGCGGTTCCGCTGAAGGCGCCGCTGGGCAGGCCGATCAGGGCGGCCACTCGCCAGTTCTGCGCGAGGTAGGCCCGGTAACGCGCCGCCTCGCCCCCACGGAAGGTCCACCCGCGGCTCAGGTGGAGGACCGCGCGGCCACCCGGTC
The DNA here is from genome assembly GCF_054050015.1 of Geodermatophilus sp. SYSU D01176. Classification (NCBI taxonomy): domain Bacteria; kingdom Bacillati; phylum Actinomycetota; class Actinomycetes; order Geodermatophilales; family Geodermatophilaceae; genus Geodermatophilus; species Geodermatophilus sp. SYSU D01176. The sequence goes on from NZ_JBJGYN010000004.1 coordinate 63,754, forward strand.
GGAGCTGGCTGAGGCACACGTCGATGGCGGCCAAGTCGCCATCTCGGGTCGCGTCGCCGCTGGCCAGCAGGCGAGGTTCGGGCAGGCGTAGCCCCGCTGGAGGCTGAGAGATCACCGCGTCAACGGGAGCCACCTCGGCGGTGAAGCTGTTCCCGAGCTCGAGGCGGAAGGGAAACGGACACAGCTGAGCGATAGCAGAACCGAGTTCGACGAGGGACGCATTCACGTCCATCCCGGAGAGCTCGACGACGCCGCCGTGAGCCGACGTGCGGTCGGCCGCCGCCCACAGGAACGAGCCGAGTCCGGCGAACGGATCTGTCACGCTGGAAGGCACGGTGTCGCCCAGCAGCCTGACCAGTGGCCCAGCAAGCGACGGTGGGCTCAGGAACTCCTCGAAGTGCGGGGCACGCACGAGGAAGTGACGGATCTCGTCCCTTACGACCTGCCAGACGAGTAGTGGGTCGACCGAGACGACCTGGTCGCCGCCCAGCGGAAGGCGGCCGTGGCCGCTCGCCGTCAGGTCCGCGATCAGCTGCCGGACCGCGGCGAGGGTGGGATGAGCCTCCCCGCCACGGAGTTGCTCGCTGAGGGCCCAGAGCCGGGCGCGAAGGATCACCGACAGCAGACCACGGTCCTGGAGGACGCCATCGGTCCTCTCCGGAAAAGGGAGCGAATCGACGTGAGCGAAGCCGCGCAGTCCCGGATCTGCGGCCAGCCAGCGATCTCCGGCCAACACGTAGTGGTGCCGGGTCCCGAGTACGTCTCGAATGAGTGCGAAGCGGTCGAGAAGGCCCTGCTCATCGAACCGGGCACTGCCCTTGACCTCTATCACGACATAGGGTCGCAGGCTGCCGGATTTATCCGACGTGAATCCAACGGCATCGAGCTCGTAACGCCGATCCCGCAGAGTCAACGGCATCCCCGCCAGCACCAGCGGATAGCCAGCGGATGACAAATCCCTTTGAGCCTTGTCCATCAACCCGCGTTCGTTTATCACTAACTCCCCCGTCTTTGTGGAAAGCCGCACAACATCTCATGGCCGAGCCGGTTGGTCAAGCGGCTCACCCGTATGGCCGACGGACGGCCGGCCGTCCGTCGGCTACGTCGACGTGGTCACGTCCGCCGCCGGGTGACTGTGCTGGGCGGTGAACGCCAGACTCGGCGGATCGGGGCCACGGCTAAGCGCCCGGAGGGCGAAGCGGATAAGTTGCTCGCCGTGCTGGCATACAGCGGTCCACGCGGGTGCCGGTTCGCCGCTTCCGATGAGCGCCGACATAAACCGTCTCCCGGTCTCGCGACTCGTCCCGGAAGCCATTGAGGCACCGAGCCGCAGCACGTGGAGCACCAGACTCAGACGATCCTGCTGAGTTGCTGCTCCGCCTCAGCCTGGATAGCGCGCAGCTCATCTGAGACAGCGCCACGGGCCGCAGCGGTGCTCCGGATTTCCGCGATCATCTGGTCGATCTCGGCGTAAGCCTCTCGGAAGGAGGGATCGATGCACTCTCGAAGGTCTTGGGCGGCCTGTTCGGCGATCTGGTCAGCGAGCGACAAGACGTCGAACACGAGTTGCCTTCGCCGCAGTTGGTCGGCTCGCTCCGCGGCGGCGCGTTGACGGTCGTCCTGCCAAGCCTGGAAGCCGTCCACCGCCAGCATCAGGTAGGGCAGCGCGCTGCTCGCATACCTGCCGATCTTGCCGACTGTGTCGGCGAATCTCACCGCCTCCCAAGGCGCGAATCGCTTTCCAAACTTGTGTCCAATGTTCAGGATCACCCGGTGCCCGAAGGTTCCCGAACTGTCCCGCAGACCAGACCCGGCACCCCACTGTTCATTGAACCGATTTAGCCATGGACCAATTTTTCTCAACCAGGGGGCGCCCTCATGGCTCGACCTCGCAGTCGCCTGGGGTCGAACACTAACGTCTCCAACCCGCGGGGAGGAGATAGCAACCTCAGGCTCACGTAGCGCCAGCGCCCGGGGGCTATCGTCGATTTCGGCGACTTCGGACATAAGGTCGGTCATCTGCTGCTCTACTACCGACTGCAGCTTCGTTCCGTACTCATTGGCGAGCGCAACCAATTGTTGCCGCAAGTCATCGGATAGTCGTTGCATCGCCTGCTCAGCGGCTGCCTCGTCGTTGCTCGATTCGGCGACTGCCTCGTCGCAGCGCACGAGATAGTCTTCGCCGACGCGCTGACAGTTGTACCGGAACTTGGCAGACAGGCTGCCAACCTGGTTGTCGATGCGAAGGCGTCGATCGCTAAGGGCCCGACGCTGACGCCCGAGGAGGCCGAGTGCGGCAGCCTCCGAAGGGTCTGCGACCACTAAGGCCTCGGCCTCGGCACATAGCGACTTGACGAGCTGATAGGGCGCAGCTAACGCCGCGAGTTCACCGGATTGTCGACTCAGTTCGTTCAGTACTTGGCGGAGGTTGTCGATGTTGGACGCCTTGCGCATCTGCTCGCCCCGTGCCGGACGCTCTAGAGATCTCAGGTAGAAGTCGGCATCGGTCTCAACGACAGGGAGCTCGAGGCCCGGGTTCTGCAGCGCCTGGCGGACGGCTTCCTCCCGGACCCCGGGGGCCGCTGGCATCGTTCCCGACTTGGTGATCACAACGATCGTCTGCCTTGCACGATTGCCGTCGATCACAACCCGGCGCAGGTACTGCGCACACGCGTCGTCGAACAGCTCGACCGATACCGCAAACACGACAAAGTGCGCGGTCGCCAGCGCCTCCGTGGCGAGATCGTCGTGATCGCGAATCCCCGCCTGGACTCCGGGAGTGTCGGTCAGGAGGACGACGCCGTCCCAGTCATAGTCCTTGACGGCGTCAGTCGCCGGCCTGGCGTCGATGACCACGTCGGCTGCGCCATCGGTCAGCGCCTTGATCAAGGTCGATTTTCCGCTGCTGAACTGGCCAGTGAACACGATCCGGGGGACTGGCCCTGGGCTGCGGGTCGCTCGCTCGGCTAGGTCTGGAGCCGGGATGTCGGCGAGAAGCTCACGCAGTCTCGCAAGCAGTTCGTCAGCTCTCAGCGCGAGCTCGTGCAAGAGCACCTTGGTCAAGACAGCCCCTCCTGTTGTGGGTCGGTCACGAGCACCGGATGTCGCAGGTGCGCCTGCGCTATGTCGCCCCACGCTTGGCGAATTCCAGCTGTGACTTGGTCTTCCAGGATTGTGATGGTGGTTCTGGCCGCCGAGGGCCGGCGGAGCCCGAGCGGAGAGCTGCAGAGGCCCATGATCACCCGCAGAGCATCGACGGCCGGCGCTGATGCGTTGGCGGGCGTGGCTGTGAGTGGCTCGACGGTTGGCCCGACCAGGCAGAGTGCGACCTCGGTGAAGGCCGGCTCGGACAGCTCCACGACCGTGGCGACTCCCTGCAAGCGCGTCGCCCGTTGCACCGAGTCGGCCGCGCGGAAGTGACCATGGGATCGGAGGATCGCCTTGGCGGTCGCGCTGTCGAGCTCGGAGCGCACTTCGTCCAACTCCTGTCCGCAGGACGCCCACTCTGAGAGGACGAGCTGCAGACGGCACAGTTCTGTGCTCAGGACTGCGTGACTCTCGAGAATCCGATCCGTCCAGGCTTTCCGTGAGTCCGCCAGGCTCTTCTCGGATGAACTGGCGAGCCCGTCCAGTGTCTCTGCAGTCCAGCGTTCAATGCGCTCTCGGCGCCTGCGAAGGACCTCTGCTTCTCCATGGATCACCGTATCGATCCATCCCGCCACCGGACGGCTCAACCGGCTTAGCCCGAAGCCAACCGCCGCCAGCGCCACAGCCGGGACCTGGACCGGCGCCAGGAGGATGAGCGCGGGGGCAAGAGCCAGCCCGACCTTCAGCGCCCGGTTGACCCATACGTTCGAGAAGCTGGGGACTTCATCGTCGCCGAGTCCGCCGGTCGGTGCATGCGCCCATTCGGCGTCGACATCCTTGGCGATGTGATCGAGCCGCTGAACGAGGCGCGCGTGTGCGTCGCCGAAGAGCTTCTCCAGTTCGCCTGAGAGTTCTTGGACTTCACGCTTCCACGCGTCGGCTACCTCACCGTCTAGGTCGACATGCAAGTGCCATGAACGACGGAAGGAGATCGCGTCTGCAACGGCTGCTTCAAGGTTCTCCAGCTCCGCGTCGATAGCACGGAGACTGCGGCCTCGGAGGTCGCTTGCCCGCTTTTCTTCGGCTGCGATGGCCGCGAGGAGGGCGGCGTGGGCGCTTCCTACCCCTGTCAGGGCCTCCAGGATCGGCGTTCGCACGGCGTCGACGTCACGGATGATCCGACGCTGAAGGGCCAGTGATCGTCGTTCCCGCTCTAAAGTGGCAAGGAGACGGTTGACTCCGCTGAGGGTTTCGAGCGTGGCCGATTCACTGCGTGGGCGGTTCCCGCACCTCGCGAGGAACGCGGCCTGGGCGTGGATGGCCAGTTTCGTTACTGGCTGCGCGCCCATGCGATTGAGATGCTCATCGAGCATCGCGAAGTGATCGTCCACCTCACGGAAGGCGATGCCTGGTTCCTCGAGAAAGTCAAGGTAGGCGAACTCATGGGTCAGGTCGAAGCGGCAGTTGAGAGCGACGATGATGGGTTTGCCCAAAGCGGCCAGCTGTTGCAGCGCTCTCGCGGTCTGTTCCTGTGTGGGGTCCGTAGCTGCCACCCACAGGATCAGATCCGCTCCCTGCACTGCCCCGAACGCGCGTTCATAGTCGGCCTGGCCATCGAGAGCGCCGACCCCAGGGGTGTCGATGAGCTCCACCTGCAGATCCGCGATGCGCCGGCTGTAAACATCACGCGAGAAGCGCTGCCGGCCGTCGCCAATGCGAGCGCCGTCCCCGCCGGTCAGAGCTTCAAGCAGTGTACTTTTCCCGGCTTGGGTGCGGCCCATTAGGGCCACTCGGAGAAAATCCTGATGCCCGTCGTGCGAACTTGGGGAGGCGCGGAGCTGGTTTAGCCAGCTCGACATCGGAGCCGCCAACTGGTCTAGCCGCAGCTGAAGTTGACCGGCGCCGTCGACTGGCTCGGCAGGCCGCGTTGCCGATGCCAAGGCGCGAGCGAGGCAGCTACTAGCCGTGGCGGCGGCAGCCGCTATTGCTGTGGTGAGACTCTTCCGAAAGTCGTAGGGATGCTCAGGGCCGAACCACGTCTGGCGAATGGTCGCACTCGTCGGCGTTGGGCTACGTCGCCGGATGGTGAGCTGGAATTCGCCTTGCGTCGCCGGCTCCCGTCGGTCCGGGGTGTCAGGCATAGTCGCCGTGTTCGCTGCGCCGCACGGTTCGGCGATCCGAGAGGGCCTCTGGTAGGCAGTCCGTGTACGCCTTCGTCGACGAAGCACCGGCTGCGCTTGCGGCGGGTGCACGGCGCACTGCATCGTGCACTCGCTGGCGAGGACTCACGTTCACCTCATCGGCAGGGAGCGGCAGCAACTGGAAGGCCAACGGTCCGGGATCGTCCGGAAGGGGAGCCTTCGGCCCGATCCCGGTGCTACAGGAGCTCGCTGGTGGCGCCATTGATCTCCAGACGCGCAGAGCAGTGATGGGCCCGGGTTCGAAGTGCTCTCAGCGTTCTCCGTACCGTCCTGCTCACCAGCCGGGGTAACGCTTGGCCCAGTTCGGCTCAGCGCCGTGGGCCCACGTCGTCTCGTACGTCCCCTTCCTGATCTCGTCAAGGGTCTCGTGGCCGCCGGGAGCCTCGGCGAGCTCGGCGATGAGGTCCCGTGCGAGCGTGTCGGTCACCCAGCCGAGGTCCAGGCGACTCACCACCGCTACTGGGAGTGCATCGACGCCGTGGAACGCCCCGAGAAGCGCTCCGCTCACCGCGGCTACTCCCCCGCCGGCCGTTGATCCCGCGAAGTCCAGCGCCTCGAAGATCTGTTCTGGCCGTCTGAAGGAGGTCATCACGTAGAGGGCGGCGCTGAGGGTGCTGATGGCAGTGCGGTCGACGCCATGGCGGCGCAGCACGGCACCGTCAGCCGGTGCGCGGTCCCCGTCGGCGGCCGCTTCGGCGTAGCGGTCCAGATGATGGGAGTCAGGATCGACGACCTCGATCATGCGGATGGCCTGCGCGATCCCAGCAGAGAGATCGTCGGCCGAGAGGAGCGTGGCTGCGATCAGGGCCGCATCGGCCGCCGTGATGAAGCCGCTCGGTGCTCCGTGCGTCAAGGCAGCGACATCGAGGCCCAAGTCGAACGTCTCGTGAGGTGGAGTTCCAAGCGCTCCTACGGGGAGGGCTCGGATGAGGCCGTGGTAACCCATGCTCTGGGTCACCTGCCTCCGCCGGGTGCCAGGCTGCCCCCGCTGCAGCGCCGCGACCGTTGCTGGCGCTGACCCGCGCCGCTCCCGAAGCGCCGGAACCTCAGCCAGCCAGCCGTCGGGCCAATGGCTTGCCGAGCCGGAGCCCCATTCCGCGTACAGGTGCGGGGCAGGGATCCCCTGGCCATAGGCCCACCGAGCGAGGGCGTGCCAGACGACGCCCGGGGGATGACAGATGCCCCTCTCCCGTTGACGCACGGACGCACGGATCAGCCCATCCACCGTGAACAGGGCGAGTTGCGTTCCAACACCGCTGAGCAGCGGGGCCGCTCCGTCCGGGACAGAGTGCCGTGCCCCCAGAGCCTCCCCGACCGCGAGGCCCAGCATCATCCCTCGCACGCGTCGGGCCCGTAGCCCTGTCGTAGCACCCTCCGTCATGGTGATTCCGCCTTCCGCCCTGCCGCAGTGATCGGTCGCCATCGGGCTCCGTGCCTTTCGATGTCAAGGCCGATCAGCGGACGGCTCGCTGCAGCTCATCCGGCAAACGCTTGGTGTGCAGGACGGCCAGACTGCGGTTTGCTCTCGTCAGGCTGGTGTAGAGCAGCCCATGCCGACCGAGGTTCCGGGGAAAGTCGGCCGGGTCAACCACGATGACGGCATCGAATTCCAGCCCGCGGGCGTCGTGCGGCGACAGGCACCGAATGCTCCTGCCGTCCTTGACATAGGTGTCGCTCCCAGCCGACCTAGCTGCCCAGCCGTGAGTGACGAAGGCCCTGCGTAGCACCGCGGGGTCGACGGCGATGGCCGCCAGTGTTCCGTCGCCATGCGTCTGCAGCAATTGCGACGTCGTGGCGACCAGGTCGTCAGCCAGGCTGCTCGGCGTGGTCTTCCGGATGAGGGGTGAGTCACCGTCGACCTGTACGGGGACTCCGGTCCTCTCTCTGGCAGGAAGCAGCCGCCCGGCGAAGCGCTGGATGGCGGCCGTTGAGCGAAACACGCTGCGGTAATCCTCGACTCGGGCGTGGCCCTCGTCGTCTTCGGCGCCGATGGCTGTGGCGATCTGCGCCCATGTGGCGTAGCAGCAGTCGGATCGGCGTTGGTTCATGTCCCCGAGCAGGGTCCATCCCTGACCGTCGTTGAGGCGGGCCAGAATGCGCCATTCCATCGGCCGCACGTCTTGCGCTTCGTCGATGATCATGTGCTCGTAGAGCCGCCCGGGGGATGTTCGCGCGCTTAGGGCGCAGTAGGCGAGCAGCGGCGTGAACCGTGCCTGGGTCCGGGCGACCTTCCAGTCCGGCAGCTGGCGGAGGTACGCGGCCCACTCCCCCGGTGCTGTCTCGTTGCCGTCCTTGAGGGCGGTATAGAGGCGCTGGGCGAGAAGGCTGGGGTCAACGCCGGGATGCAGCTCGCCGTGGGCTCGTAGTCGAGCCGCGGTCTTGTCGACGAGGGTGGCCAGCTCGTCGTCATAGTCGCGATAGTCCTCGCGGCCCGGCGCTGCGGCGTGCCGCAGGTCGGGTAGGAGCGTTCTGAGCAGGCTGTGGAGACTGTGCAGCTCGACCGCGTCCGTCGTCACCAGGCTAGCCAGCGCCTGTTGAGCGTGTGCCACGTAGTTGGTGGTCGGGCCAAGCAAGAGAATCCGTCCGGCGAGTGGGCCCCCATCCCGTTCGTTGTGTGCCAGGTAGGCGGCGCGGTGGATCGCCACAATGGTCTTGCCGGCGCCGGGATGGCCCTGCACGATGAGCGGTCGCGCCGGATCCCACTTGACCAGGGCGTGTTGGCGCGGCTGGAGCGTGGCGAGGACCTGTTGCAGCGCGGGTTGCCGAGGTGCGGCGAGCGCCTTGCGGAGGGCCGTGGAGTGGCGGAGGTTCGCAGTGTCGGTGGGCTGCGCCTTGGCGGGGGCGACAGGTAGGCGGGGCTGTGGTTGCTGGGGCTGCGTGCCAACCGGACGAGCGGCGGGCTGCGTCGCAGCTTCAGCGGAGGCCGCGGAGGGTCTCGGTGCGGGAATCGGGGGGCGACTGATCCGAAGGGGTGCTTTGCGGTCGAACGCCGTCGGTCCCTCCGAGTTGTCGTGGCGCTCGTCGTCGAAATCGATGATCTCGTCGGCCCGGTGCCGGAAGCTTCGGGTGACCTGCACCTTGCCGGCGAGAGGCGCGTAGACCTCGTCGCCGTAATAGGCATCAGCGATGGGCGCAGCCCAGCTGACGACCTGGACGTCTCCGTCATCCATGCGCCAGGGACCGACGTAGAAGGAGTCGGTGCCTAGATCGTCGAAGGCCCCGCTCAAACCGACCCGGCCGACGATGGGCTGCACCGTGGGGCGATCGAGTCGCGGGCGGCCGGTGCCGGTCCACCGGGCGCTGGCGGGTACGGCGATGGGCACTGTCCTGCCGGACCGTTCTTCCAGCCATTGCAGGTAGCGGCGGTTGCGTGCCTGTTCGTCGGTGAGGGCGCCGACGCGCTGAGGGGTCGTCATGGAGTGACTTCCAACAGGCATACGGCCAAGGGGGTGACCGACAGGTTCGGAGAGCCGATGTGATCCAGCTCCGCCATCATCTGCTGATGGCTCAGATCCGCCCGCTGTAGCTGTCGGTCGAAGAGCGTCGCACCGCGTTCCTTGCCTCGCTCGCGCGCCGTCTGACCGCGCCGCCGGATCGCCTCTCGCCGTCGCTTGTGCTGTTCGCCGAGGAGGACCTTGCGGGACTGCATCAGCGCCTCCGCTTCGGCCCCTCGACGCTCGGCCTGCTCAACCATGCGCTGATCCATGCGTGACTGGAGGTCAGCGACGAGGTCGCTGAGCCCCTGAGGCATGTCCCGGGGACCTTCGTGCCAGTCACCGCTCGCCAGCCGGGAGAGCAGGAGGTCGACGTATTCGTTCGACTGACGATCGTGGTGACCGGCAGACCGAAGCGTCGCTCGACCTGGTGCGGGACATCCGAACCGAGCCAGCGTGAGACCCGCTTGGGCAGGGTCGCCACGATGACCTCGTCGAAGTCGTGGTCGCTGAGGGCCTCCTCGATGCCCTCCAGCGGATGGGGACTGCCCAGATGCCCCTCGGCCTCGACACCCAGCTCGGCCAGTTCGGCCAGGATCCGCGACAGTCGCTCCCGGGCCTCCTCGGTCGCCTCCTCGTCGGTCTCGGGCCCGCCGTAGCTCGTGGCCATGCTCGGCATGGGGACGAGGCCACCGGCGGCCGGCACGACGTGGTAGTGCGCCGCCCGGGTGTTGGGCACGAGCACGTAGAACGAGGACTCACCCGCCACCGCGCGCTTTCGGATCTCCTCCCGGAGTTCCCGCCCACCGAGGGTCTGGTTCGCGACGACGAGATATCTGCGCATGTGATCGACCTCCGCCTGTCGACCTAGGGAAGTCTAGGAACCTGACCTGCCGCCGGGCCAGGGATTCGCCCGCCGTGCGGGGAGACGAGCGTCGGAACGGTCGTCAGCCGGAGTGACCACCACCGCCACGGACTGCCGCGGCGTCGGCGTGCATCTCCTCCAGCTCGACGCCCTTGGTCTCCCGCACCCAGCGCAGAACGAAGACGAAGGACAGCACCGCGCACACGGTGTAGAAGCCGTAAGCCAGGCCGAGGGACGCCTCGCTCAGCACCGGGAAGCTGACCGTGATCAGCCAGTTGGCCACCCACTGGCCGCCCGCGGCGAACGCCAGCGCCGCGGCGCGGATCCGGTTCGGGAACTTCTCGCCCAGCAGTACCCAGACCACCGGCCCCCAGGACATGCCGAACGCGACGACGAACAGGTTCGCCGCGAGCAGCGCGATCGGGCCGGTCGCACCCGAGAGCACCGGGTTGCCCTCGGCGTTCAGCGGTGCGGTCCCGAAGATGACCGTCAGGGTGCCGAGCGTGACCGCCATGCCGACCGAGCCGATGAGCAGCAGCGGCTTGCGGCCGAAGCGGTCGACGGTGGCGATCGCGATGAGCGTGGTCGCGATGTTGACCACGGAGGTGATGACGGTGATGACGAAGGCGTTGTTCTCGCTGAAGCCGACGGCCTCCCACAGGATGTTCGAGTAGTAGAAGATCACGTTGATCCCGACGAACTGCTGGAAGACCGACAGCCCCAGGCCCACCCAGACGATCGGCAGCAGCCCGGTCCGCGGGGCGCGCAGGTCGGCCCACGACGGCGGCTTCTCGCGCTGCATGGTCTCCCGGATCCGGTTGATCTTGATGTCGAGACCGCGCTCGCCGAGCAGGGTGCTGAGGATCCGCCGCGCCTCGGGGATCCGGTGTGTGGCGATGAGATAACGCGGCGACTCGGGGATGGTCATGGTCAGCAGGCCGTAGACGATGGCGGGGACCGCCATTGCGAGGAACATCCACCGCCACGCCTCGAGGCCGAACCAGAACGGCTCCCGCGACCCACCGGCCGCGGCCGCGAAGAGGAAGTCGACCAGCAGGGACAGGAAGATGCCGGTGACGATGGCCAGCTGCTGCAGCGAGCCCAGACGACCTCGGATCCGCGCCGGGGCGACCTCCGCGATGTAGGCCGGGGCGATGACCGATGCGACACCCACGCCCACGCCGCCGATGATCCGCCCGATGACCAGGACCACCAGGTTGGGCGCGAACCCGGTGACCAGCGCGCTGATGAAGAACAGCACCGCGGCCACCTTCATGGTGAACAGCCGGCCGAAGCGGTCGGCAAACCGGCCGGCGGTCAGGGCACCGGCCGCGGCGCCGAGCAGGGCCGAGGCCACGGCGAAGCCCAGTGGGCCGGGGGCCGCGTTGAACCGGTCCTCGACGGCGGCGACGGCACCATTGATGACCGCGCTGTCGTAGCCGAACAGGAAGCCGCCCAGCGCGGCCACGGACGCGATCCGCACCGCGCTGCGACCGCTGCCGGTGTCCGTCTCGTCGTAGATGGACGCGTGCTGATCAAACGAACCGTGCTCGCTCACCGGATCCCCCTCCGCCGTCCCCCGCGCTACACCGTGTGCCGCCTGGCCGTGCCGTCTGACAATCCCCGCGCGTCCTCTCCTCCGTACTGCCTCACCGGCGTCGTGCGAGGTCGGCGGCACCGACGATCCCGGCCTCGGGGCCGAACTCGGCGAGCCGGACGGCCGGCACCTGCCGGTACGCGCGCGCCGTGATCCGCTCCTGCAGCGACCGCTCTGCGGGCTCGCGCAGCAGCTCCCCGGCGGCAGAGACCCCGCCGCCGAGGACGAACACCTCTGGGTCCAGGACCGCGGTGAGGGCGGCCATGCCCTGACCGAGCCAGGTGCCGATCACCCGGAACGCCTCCAGCGCGGCCTCGTCCCCGTCCTGGGCCGCGCGCGTGACATGCAGCCCGGTGATCGCCTCCGGCCGGCCACCGGCCAGCTCCAGCAACCGACCGGCGATGGCCGGCGAGACCGTGGCGAGCTCCTGGGCCTCGAGGATGAGCGCCCGGCCGCTGGCGTAGCGCTCCCAGCAGCCGCGGCCGCCGCAGCCGCACCGCCGTCCGCCCGGCTCCACCGTCACGTGCCCGAACTCCGCGGCGATGCCCTGCCGCCCCCGGTACAGCTCCCCGCCGGTCACCAAGCCACCGCCGAGGCCGGTCCCGACCGTGAGGACGACGAGGTACTGCTGCCCCCGCCCGGCACCGAAGCGGGCCTCGGCCCAGGCCGCCGCGTTGGCGTCGTTCTCCACGATGACGGGCAGGCCGCACCGCTTCTCGACGTTGACGCGCAGCGGCTCGTCGCGCCAGGCCAGGTTGGGCGCGAAGACCACGGTGGACCGGGCGGCGTCGACGAACCCGGCCGCCCCGATGCCGACGGCCTCGACCTCGTGGGTGGCCTGCAGCTCCCGGACGACGTCGGCGATGATCTCCTCGATCCTGGCCGGGTCGTGCGACGGCGTGTCGCGCCGGGCACTGGCCACGATGCCGCCCTGCTCGTCGACCAGACCGGCGGCGACCTTGGTGCCGCCGATGTCCACGCCGATCGCGAGTGCCATGGTCGCCCCCCGGTCGTGGGTGCGGTGTGGTCCAGAGCACTGTGGACTCTGCTCCCTCACCGCACCCGGTGCCACCGGAAGCCCGTCCGGCAGAAGGGCGGCGCGGTCGTGTCCTCGGGCTGCCGGTCCCCCGTCTGGTGGTCGGACCGGAGTGCCTAGGACGGCCGGCTCCGGTGGCTCCCACGGTCGTCCCCGGCTCCGGTTCCGATGAGGGGACCCATGCGAGCATGATGTGACTCGGTTCACAGGACGGCCTCGTTCGAGGCTCGGAGCCATACGTGCGTCCACCACGGGGACAACAGGTCGTCGAGGCCCTCCGGGGTGGCTGAGGAGGTGCGGGATGGCGGAGCCGAGGATCCTCGGGATCGTGCTGGCCGGTGGTGCGGGCACACGGCTCGCGCCGTTGACCGAGGACCGGGCCAAGCCCGCCGTACCGTTCGGCGGCCTCTACCGGCTGATCGACTTCGCCCTGTCCAACCTCGTCAATGCGGGCATCCTCAAGATCGCTGTGCTCACGCAGTACAAGAGCCACAGCCTCGACCGCCACATCACGACGACGTGGCGACTGTCGAACCTGCTCGGCAACTACGTCACCACGGTGCCGGCGCAGCAGCGCCTCGGCCCGCGCTGGTACACCGGCTCGGCCGACGCGATCCTCCAGTCGCTGAACCTCATCAACGACGAGCGCCCCGACCTCGTCGTCGTCTTCGGTGCCGACCACGTGTACCGCATGGACCCGGGGCAGATGTGGCGCCAGCACCTCGACGGGGGCGCCGGGGTGACGGTTGCGGGCATCCCTGTGCCCCGTAAGGAGGCCACCGCCTTCGGCGTCATCCAGACGGCGGACGACGGGCAGCGGATCGAGGCCTTCCTGGAGAAGCCCGCCGATCCGCCCCCGCTGCCCGGCCGCCCCGACGAGACCTTCGCGTCCATGGGCAACTACGTCTTCAGCACCGAGGCGCTGCTCGACGCCCTGCGTACGGACGCCGCCGACGAGGACAGCAAGCACGACATGGGGGGCAACATCGTCCCGATGCTGGTCGGGCAGGGTGCGGCGCAGGTGTACGACTTCAACGGCAACGACGTCCCCGGGGAGAAGGCCGGCACCGAGCGCTACTGGCGTGACGTCGGCACGCTGGACTCCTACTTCGACGCCCACATGGACCTCTGCGCGACGATGCCGGCGTTCGACCTCTACAACGAGCGCTGGCCGATCCTCACCCACATCCCGTCCCGACCGCCGGCGAAGTTCGTGCACGACGATGGCGACCGGGTCGGCCGGGCGATCAGCAGCATCGTGTCGAACGGCGTCATCGTCTCCGGCGGCTCCGTCCGTGAGTCGGTGCTCTCCCCCGGCGTCGTCGTGCACAGCTGGGCGTCCGTCGAGCGGTCCGTGGTCCTGGACGGCACGCACGTCGGCCGCCGGGCCGTGGTCCGCGACGCGATCGTCGACAAGAACGTCCGCATCGGCGAGGGCGTCGTGATCGGCGTCGACAAGGACGACGACCGCGCCCGTGGCCTCGTGGTCTCCGACGCGGGCATCACCGTGGTCGGCAAGGGACGGGAGATCATGAAGTGAGTGCAGACGCCGGCGACCGGCCGGAGTTGCGTCACTGACCCGTCGGTCGACGTCCCCGTGGCCGTCGCGGTCCTGGCGATCGGCGCCGGCGGTGCGCTGACCCCGCTCGAGACGACGGCGCCGATGACAGTGGACGAGACCGCGATGCGCAGGGCCCGGCAGATCGGTTGGCCACCGATGGGCTCACAGCGCGCCCGATGATCCAGCGGCCGGTCGTCCGATGCGTGTGCGTATGTAGCGAGTCGCCCCTCGGACACCGAGTTGAACCCCACGGCTCGCAGCCGTGGGGTTCCATCGTTCATGGAGACACCGCGCTGTTCCTGGTGGCTCCAGCGAGCACCTGCTGCGGACCGCGTTCGGACGCAGTAGCGCAGGCGACTACCCAGTGGGCTCTCCGTCCGCAAAGCCCTGGTGACCTTCGCGTTTGCGTGGTGGGATGCCCGGACCAGAGGAGCCGTGCTCGTGCACCGGTACCCCTGCACGAGTGCGCCAGCCGTCGGTGGGTGCAGTCGCCAGGAGGAGCGGAGGCCGTCATGACCAATGGAACAGCACGGGTATCGGTCTGCCTGGGCTTCGACTTCGACGCGATCTCGTTGTGGATCGGGTCGATGGGGTCCACCAGCCCGAGCATGATGTCCAGAGGCGAGTTCGGCGCGGCGGCGATTCCCCGCATCCTCGACCTGCTGAAGCGTTACGACGTGCGGGCGACGTTCTGCATCCCCGGGCACAGCGTCTACGCCTATCCGGACCTCGTTCGCCGCATCCGCGACAGCGGCCACGAGCTGGGTCACCACGGCTGGGTCCACGAGAACCCGCAGAAGTTCGACCGGGAGGGGGAGCGGCGGAACCTGGAGCGTGGGTTCGAGGCGTTCGACAAGGTGGTCGGCGTCCGCCCGAGCGGCTACCGCTCCCCCGCCTGGGACTTCAGCGAGAACACCATCGATCTGCTGCTCGAGTTCGGGTTCGAGTACGACTCGAGCTGCATGGGTAACGACGTCCACCCGTACTACCTGCGGCAGGGGGACAAGGCGTCCCCGACGGAGCCGTACGTCTTCGGTCAGCCGGTGGAGCTGGTCGAGGTACCGGTAACCTGGGGCCTGGACGACTTCCCGCCCTTCGAGTTCGTGTGGGGCAGTAATTCCGGCCTCACCAGCCCCTCCGACATCGAGGAGATCTGGCGCGGCGACTTCGACTACGCCTACCGGCACGCCGACGGGGACGGCGACGGCGCGGTGTACGCGCTGACGATGCACCCGCAGGTGATCGGCCGGGGGCACCGCATGCTCATGCTCGAACGACTCCTGCAGCACATGTCCGGCCACGACGGCGTCGCCTTCGAGACGATCAGCGAGTTCGTGGACAGGTGGAAGGCCACGCACCCGCTCGACCAGTGGAAGACCGAGCATCCCGAGTACGCCGAGCCCGGACTGCGCGGCGCTTCCTGACGCCGCCACGGACGCGGCGTCCCGTCGTCGAAGGGATGGGTGGCGTGACCACCGACGCGGACTACGAACTGCCCGGTCTCGAAGGCCCGGCCGAGATCCTGATCGACCGCTGGGGCGTCCCGCACATGTACGCCTCCACGCTGTACGACGTCTTCCGCGTGCAGGGGTTCAACGCCGCCCGCGACCGGTTGTGGCAGCTGGACTTCTGGCGCCGCCGAGGGCTCGGCCTCCTCGCAGAGGTGTTCGGCCCGTCGATGATCGAGCGCGATCGCGCCTCCCGGCTCTTCCACTACCGCGGGGACATGCATCCGGAGTGGCTGTCGTACGGCTCGGACACCAAGCGGGTCGCGACCGCGTTCGTCGACGGCGTCAACGCCTACGTCCGCCTGGTCCTGCAGGACCGGGAACTGCTACCGCTGGAGTTCCGGGAGCTGGGCTACGAACCGGCGCTGTGGGCGCCGGAGGACTTCGCGCGCATCCGGTCCAACGGGCTGTACTACAACCTCGACTCCGAGATCGCGCGCGCCCTGATCCTGCGCGACCACGCCCCCCGCGTCGAGGACCTGCGCCGGCGTCGTGAGCCGCCCGTCGATCTGGTGGTCCCCGAGGGTCTGGACCTGTCGCTGATCCCGGACGACGTCCAGCGGATCTACCGCCTGGCGATCGACCCACCAGACCTCACCGGCATCAGGGAGCCGGCGCTGCAGGGCAGCAACAACTGGGTGCTCGCCCCTCACCGGACGACGACCGGGCGACCGCTGTTGGCCAATGATCCCCACCGGGCGCTGTCGGTCCCCTCGTTGCGCTACGTGGCGCACCTGTCGGCGCCCGGCCTGGACGTGATCGGCGCCGGCGAGCCCGCTCTGCCGGGGATTTCCATCGGTCACAACGGACGAATCGCGTTCGGCCTGACGATCTTCTCGATCGACCAGGAGGACCTGTACGTCTACCGGACGAATCCGGAGAACCCGTTGGAGTACCGCTACCAGGACCGCTGGGAGCCGATGCGGGTGGTCCGTGACACGGTCAGGGTCAAGGGGAGCGAGGACATCGAGGTCGAGCTGCGGTATACCCGGCACGGCCCGGTCATCCACGAGGACGCCGAGCGCCACACCGCGTTCGCCGTCCGGGCGGCCTGGCTGGAGCCGGGGACGGCTCCCTACCTCGGGAGCATGGACTACATGCGGGCGACGAACTGGGACGAGTTCCTCGCCGCGATGAACCGCTGGGGTACGCCGCCGGAGAACCAGCTTTTCGCGGACCCGGCGGGGGACATCGGCTGGAAGCCGGCGGGGCTCACCCCGGTCCGGCCCAACTGGAAGGGCACTCTGCCGGTGCCCGGCGACGGGCGCTACGAGTGGGCCGGCTTCCGCGACATGGACGAGCTGCCGGTCGCGAGCAACCCGGAACGCGGTTGGCTGGCTACCGCGAACGAGATGAACCTGCCCGAGGACTACCCAGCGCACGACAAGGTGATCTCGTTCGACTGGTACCCCTCGTCGAGAGCCGAGCGGCTCGCCGAGGTCTTCAGGGGCGACCGGCGGTTCTCCCTGGAGGACTGCGTGCGGCTGCAATCGGACTTCGTCAGCCTTCCAGCCCGCCGGATCCTCCGGCGACTGGCCTCTGTGACGGCCGACGACGACCCCCCGAACGGCGCGCTGCGGCTGCTCACGAGCTGGGACGGCGACCTCTCCCCGGAGTCAGCTCCGGGCGCACTGTTCGAGGTCTGGTATCGACGCCATCTCCGGCCCGCACTGATGCGTGCGGCGGTAGCGCGACTGGTACCGCCCGATCAGGTGGACACCGTCGTGAGGAAGGTGACACCCGAGGAGAGCCTCCTGGCCGACCCCCGGACGGACCTGGCGATCCTCGAGCACCCCGTCGACTGGTTGGGTGAGGACGGCGAGGCGGTGCTCGACGAAATCCTGCAGTCGACCCTGGCACCGGCTGTCGCCGAGGTGGAGGAACTGCTCGGCCCGGACCGCGGGACATGGGCGTGGGGACGGCTGCACGTCTCCCGCCTCGCGCACGCGCTGGCCCCGTTGATGAGCGAGGACACCCGGGCGCGCTTCGCGGTCGGACCCGCGCCGCGCGGCGGAAGCGGTGACACCGTCGGCAACACGGCCTACCTCGCCGACACGTTCGTGCAGACCGGCGGAGCGACCTTCCGCATCGTCGTGGACGTCGGCGACTGGGACGGCTCTCTGGTCATGAACAGCCCAGGGCAGTCGGGCGACCCCGACAGCCCGCACTACTCCGATCTATTCGATGCCTGGAGCCGTGGGCAGGCGTTCCCGCTCTGCTACAGCCGTGCGCGTGTCGAGGCAGTGACCGAGCGGCGTATCCGTTTGCGCCCGCTCGTTGAGCCCGGAGAGCCGCAGAGCTGAGCCCCAGCGGTTCGGCTCGCGGACGATGACCGCTGCACCCATGCGTCCCCGGGCGCAGCGGCTGGTGCGCGTGTTCATGCCGAGGTCCTGAGGCGTGTGCGGATGGAGCAAGTCCCCCCTCGGACACTCTCCCGCCCCGGCGTTCCTGCAGGTGAGAAGCCCGGGGCGTTCGCATGGAAGGACTCTCGAGGCCCTCGTGACACCCGCGTGATACTTCGCGCCACGGATCAGCTCTCGAGGAGCGCGGCGAAGCGGTCGGCCGCCTCGCAGCCCATGCCGGGGTGCACGTGCTGGTGGACGGTGAGCGCGAAGGTGGTGCTCGCGTGGCCAAGGGGCTCCGAGACGACCTTGACCGGCACGCCGCTGGCCAGCAGCAGGGTGGCGTCGATGGGGTGGAGGTCGTGCAGCCGGATCACCGGTGAGCGTTCCTCGCCCAGCGCCTCGGCGACTTCGGGCCGGCGAAGCGGCGGGAGAACCACTCCGGGTGCCGTTGGTGCCGTCGCGGTTGCTGAGAACGCGGGCCCCACAGCGCCTCCGCAACCTGCAGGCCGCTGGCTGCGGTCCGGATCAGCGAGGCGTCTTCACGTTGAGTGACGCCTCAGACGTGGTGTACGCGATCTTCGGTCTGGCAGTGTTCGCGCAGCCAGGTGGCGAACTCCCCGGGGTCAGCGGCGCGGGCGTCAGCGAGGTGAGCCCGCCGACGGTCTCGACCGACCGCTGCTCGCTGGCGGTGGTGCGCCTCCGAACGACCTTGATCCCGCCCGGTACTCAGGTGGTGGAGGAAGGAGGTCACCGGCGACCCCAGCGGATGTCTCCGGCGGCCCTTCACCACCCTGGGCACCGCTTCCAGCACGGCAGTCAGCTGATGATGGGTCCCCCAACCTCCGATGGAAGTCAGGCGCTGTGGCGGATTGCTCCAGATACCGCCTCCGCCCTGCGTCCTCCCGTCGGCTTTCAGCATGTGGAACGCCGCCCCACGGCCACCTGGCCGATGACACCGACGGGCCCTCACCGATCCTGGTCGTGGACCTCGCCGGAGGCGTGCACCCCGTCGAGGCCGGTTGTGCCGGGCCCGGAGCTCGTCGGCGGGACAGCGGGGCGGGCCGCGTTGCGGACGACCGCGTCGTTGACCGCCCGGACCTGGTCGAAGTCCATCTTCTCCACCCGCCGGTCATACGTGAGGAAGCCGTTGACCTCGTGCTCGATGTCGGTGATCTGGGTGTAGACCGCGCCGCTGATGCCGCGCTGCTGCGCGATCGGGATCAGCTCACGCTGGTTTTCCACGTACAGCCTGGTGAGCTCGTCGCTGTTCTGCGCCATCTGGTACCCGTGACCGTCCTCGAACCACATGTGGCCGGGTACCTCGAGCCCGAAGCCACCGTGCTCGCCGTCGACGGCCACGCGGCGGTCGTCGGGCGTGGGGTCGGCGGGACCGGTGTAGGCGTGCCAGTCGATGACGTGGCCGCGGCCGCTGTCGCCGTGCGAGGCGCAGCAGTTCACGCCGCTGTGGGCGTTCACGAGCCGGGTGGGGTCCTGGGCCGCGACCGAGTCGGCGATCCGCCCGGTGGCCTCCCTGCTCCACTCGCCCCAGCCCTCGTTGAAGGGGATCCACCCGATCACCGAGGTCCAGCTGTCGTGCTGGTCGATGATGTCGTGCAGCTGACGCTCGAACTCGGCCTGTGCGTCCGACGGCGGGATCCCACCCGCCCGCATGGACGGCATGTCCTGCCAGACCAGCATGCCGAGCGTGTCGGCGTGGTGGTACCAGCGGTCCGGCTCGACCTTGACGTGCTTGCGGATGGCGTTGAACCCGAGACGCTTGGCCTCGGCCACGTCGAACCGCAGCGCCTCGTCCGTCGGTGCGGTGTATATGCCGTCCGGCCAGAAGCCCTGGTCCAGAGTCGACATGACGAAGAAGACCTCGTGGTTGAGCGTGATGCGGAGGCGGCCGTCCGCATCCCGGACGGTCCCGATCTCCCGCATGCCGACGTAGGACCCCACCCGGTCGACCTCCTGGTCCCCGTCCAGCAGGGTCACCTCCAGGTCGTAGAGGAACGGGTCGTCGGGTGACCACAGGTGGGCGTCCGGGACCTGCACGTCCAGGGGCCGGCCGGGCGCTCCCTCCGCGGTCGCGACCTGCACGTCGCCGTCCCTGACCACGGCGCGGACCGTGAGGCCGGTGGCGTCCCCGCCGGTGTCCACGGTCAGCGTGAGCGTGTCGGTGTCGACGTCCGTGACCGTGTCGAGGTCCGCAACGAACGCGCGGGCGGTGACGGGTTCCATCCACACCGTCTGCCAGATGCCGGAGGAGCCGGTGTAGAAGATGCCGCGGTCCGGAACGTTCCGCTGTTTGCCGACCGGCTGCCACGTCGCGTCGGTGCGGTCCTCGACACCGACGACGATCTCCTGGGGACCCGAGGGCGCCAGGGCATCGGTGACGTCGACGGAGAACCCGCTGTAGCCACCGGTGTGCTCGGCGACCTCGGTGCCGTTCACCCACACGGTGGCCGCGTGGTCGACGGCGCCGAAGTGGAGACGCAGCCGCTGACCGTCCCCGACCTGCCAGGACGTCGGGACCTCGAACGTCCGCCGGTACCACATGTGGTCCTCGTGCCGCTCGATGCCGGACAGCGCCGACTCGGTCGGGTACGGCACCAGGATGCTCTCGGCGAGGTCCTCGCCGACGGGTGGTACCTCCCCCGCCGAGGCGCCGGCGAACTGCCACACCCCGTTGAGGTTCTGCCAACGGGCCCGCGTCAGCTGCGGCCGCGGGTACTCCGGCAGCGCGTTGCTCGGCGAGACCTGGTCGGTCCACGGCGTCGTCAGCGGCGGCTGGCCCATCTGCCAGCCGTTGTCGTCGTCCGACGGCTGGGCCGCCGCGGTGAGCACGAAGGCCGACCCCACCATGCCTGCCGCTGCGAGCAGTGCGGCCGCTCTCCGCCGGAATCGCAAGAGAATCGTCATGCCTCTCCCCTGTCGTCTTCGCGCACCGACGTCTTCGACGCCCCGGACGCCCCGTGGTCCAGGGCCGCTACAGAGACCTGAGATGGGCCTGCGAGCCGGACTTCGAGCGCAGGCCACAGGCCGTGTGGTGGTCTGGAGGTGCGGGGAGGTCACCGATCCCCAGAGGGAGGACCGTGCCCGCGTCTTCATCTCCCCCCGTCCGACCTGCTCGACGTCGTCACCGAGCCCGTCCGCCGGCACAGCGGCGGGACTCGGTCGAGCCGATCGTCCTGCGGCAGGCCCTGTCCCCGGTCCCTGATCCGCGAAGACTCGTGCCGTCGTCACAACCTGCGATCGGCCATGTGCGATCCCGACGACAGGTCCGGCACCGGCGAGCGCGACCACAGAGGGCGGACGGCTCCCACCTCACGCCGACGTCTACAACTGCTGCGCCAGCACTGTCCGAGCAGGTCGCTCAGCGAGCGCTCGAGGACCTTGTGCGTGTGTAGCGAGTCGCCCCTCGGACACGGCTTGTCGCACACCTGTCACGGATCAGCTCGTCGATGCTGAGGTCTGCCTGCGAGGTTCCCTCTCGCGGCCACGGGGGCCGGGGCCACGCGCCCTCAGGCGAGGATGCGCTGCGCGTCGGCGACCTCGGCTTTGAGCAGGATGCGCCGTGCCGGGAGGTAGCGGCCCTCGCGGAGGCTGCGGGCCTTGTCCGGGTCGGTTCCGGCCAGGACCAGCGTCTCATCGAGGCAGCGCTTGTTCTTGAGCAGTGCGATCAAGCGGCCGAGCCGGTCCGCGGCGGAGCGCTGGATGACGCCGCCGAGGAACCGTTCGCCTGGACGCGGGGTGACCGCGTCGATGGCTCGGACGACCTCCTCGGGCACTTCGAGGGCGCGCAGCCGCGCAAAGTCGTAGCGGCGGGTGATGTCGGGGTGGTCGCGGGTGTCCTCGACGATGCGGTGCAGGACCGCGGACATCTCGGCGAGCGCTCCGTACGGCCGGGCCGCTTCGGCGAGCGGGACGAGGTGATGCAGGTAGAAGTCACCCCCTTGCGCCTGGACCTGGCCTGCGTGCGCCTCCATGGCGAGGAGGTGGGCCGAGGCCACCGTGAACAGCACGAGTCAAGGCTAGGTGGCGCGGCGGTCCGGGAATCCGTCTTGTTCCAGAGGGAACAGGTCCGACGGCGGCCTGCTCGCGGCAGGCGGCGCAGCCGCGGCACTGCAAGCCGGCCACGACTGCGTGCTCGGGGGGACAGCGACCTGGCCGGACCGAGGCGCGACTCCAGCACGCCCACGCTCTCGTGCCGCCGGGGGCCGACCGCCGCCGGGCCGACCACCGCGCCGGGGCCCGAGAGCCCCTACGCGCTGGGCTCGACCCGGCGCTCCGCTTCGGCGCCACTGCGCTGCGCGGGCAGGCAGTCGTCGAGCTCGCTGCGACCAGGACGCGTCCTCGTCGTCGGGGGATCCCGCCGCACTCCTCCGTGAACACGTTGGTCATGGACCCGTCACGGCCTCGTCAGGTGACCACTGCCCGCGCGGTCACGCGATGCGCCTGGATCGTGTGCGTGCGTTCCGTGTCCCCCTCGGGCACCGACCTGTAGGTCACCGCCGCGTATCGAGCCGCGTGCGCATGTAGCGAGTCGCCCCTCGGACACCGGGTTGAGCGCCACGGCTTCTGAGCCGGTGAGAGGTCGCTCTTCCTGTGTCGGCACGTCCGGTCGATGTCTGAAGGGCCACGTCGGCCAGCCGGCCCGGAGTCTCGGACACCTCGAACCACCCTGTGTCTGGTCGAGGCACTTTCTGCGCCGGTTGTCGCCGGGCGACCCGGTCGCTGTCACGAACGCGTCGTCAGGCCCTGCCGCAACTCGTCCATGGCTCGCGCGAGGTCCACCCGCGGCGCCCAGCCCCACCGGCGCGCGCGGTCGGTGAGCAGCTGCCCGGTCCAGGCCGGCTCGTCGGTCCACTCCGGCGCGACGCCCAGCGCGTCGGTCACCGTGCCGAGGTAGTCCCGCCACGTCGCAGACTCGCCCGCGACGATGACCGGGGTCGTGCCGCCGGCCACGGGGCCTCGCTCCGGGTCGTCGGCGGTCGCGACAGCGCCCGTGGCGACGTCCGCGATCAGGGCCGCCAGGTCGTCGACGTGCACCCAGGCCCAGGTCTCGGCCGGGTTCGCTCGGCGCTCACCGCCGCGGACCCGCTGCGGTCGCAGCGTGTTCCAGACCGACGTGTCGCCGGCGCCCATGATCGCCGGCGGTCGGACCAGCACGGTCGTGAGCCCGCCGACCTGCGCCAGCGCAGCGTCGGTGGCGTTCTTGGTGTCGGGGTAGTCGCCGCTCCCCTCGGGCAGGAGGGCGCCGTCCTCGGCCACGTCCCCGACACCGGCCGAGCGGTCGTAGACCCCGGCCGTGGACACGTGCACGAACCGGGCGACGCCGGCATCCCGAGCAGCCCGAGCGAGGACCGGCGTGCCCTCGACGCCCACCCGGCGCTGCACCTCGCGGGACGAGCCCATCGGGTGGACCGTCGTGACGACCGCGTCGGCGCCCTGGGTCACCGCGCGGGCGAGGCCCTCGTCGGCGAAGTCGCCGACGTGCTCGGTGACTCCGTCGAGGGCAGGCGCGCTGCCGAGGCGTCGGACGACGGCGCGCGCCCGCCCCGACCGCTCGACGAGTGCCCGGCACACCGCGGCGCCCACCAACCCGTTCGCACCGGTCACCACGACCACGGGAGAGGAGTCGGCCATGTCCTCCACACTGCCAGCGACCACACGACGACGCCCCCTGCGCGGCACGTCGCGGGGCGGGGGTGCTCCGTAGCCGACGGCCGGCCTCCCGCGAGCAGGACGGCCAGCGGTCACCCGACGGGCCGGAGCCGTGTGCGGCGCGTCCCCCTCCGACACCCGTACCGGGATGCCTGCCCTGGACACCGGGGACTCCTCCCTCCCCGGCCGGCCCGCCTCGGTCGAGCCGTCCGGTCGAGCGTCGCGGCACTGCGCGGCTCCGCCGGATGGCCGCGCCCTGGTACCGGCGCGAAGACGCTCGCACGGAACTGCGGCCGTGGGCCGCCCAGGCAGCTCACGGCCGCGTCCCTCCAGCGCGAGTGCAGTGGCGCCGGCGTCCGCCGGACCTCTACCCCTGCGTCCGGGAGGGTCTCGGCGCGCCCTCGTCGGCTCGAGGACCCCTGCCGACGAGCCCGGCGGCGGCCGCGCGCAACTGCCGGAGGTCCCACTCGGTGCACCACAACGCCCAGACGACGAACAGGACCTGGAACGGCAGGCGGAGCCAGGGGTACCAGCCGCCGGGCTGCCCGTCGACCTCGATGCCGGCTACGGCGACATACACGTTCGCCGGGAAGACCGCTACGAGATAGGCGGCGAGCGCGAGGCCGGCGCGGCGCCGCCACGGCTGACGGAGGAGGAGAGCGACGCCGAGGCCGATCTCGACCACACCGGTCGCCAGCACGAGGGCCTCTGCGGCGGGCACCCACGGCGGCAGGTGCTGGACGAACGGTGTGGGCATCAGCCAGTGCGCCACCCCGGCGACGATCATCGCGGTGGCCATGCCGATGCGCGCCGCAGGACGCGCGGAGCGCCGACCGGACGAGGGCCACAGGACCAGCGCAGCCACCGAGGTGGCGAGCGCGAGGACGACGAGGAAGATCACGGGAATCACTCCTCACGGGGAGGTCGGTGAGGACGGACGGGGATGTGGTTCGCGCGGGGCCGGCGGCGACAGTGCGTCGTGGGACGGCGACCCGCTGGGGGCACGAACCAGCGGGCACGCTCGGACAGCCTGGCCTCCTCGACGTAGCGAAGCGCGATCAGGGACAGGAGCAGCAACACACCCGCGTGTGCGTGACCGGCGCGCCACAGGTCCTGCCGGAGCGGGTTGTCGCGGTAGCCCGCGTCACCGATCAGCAGGCTGAGCACGCTCACCCCACCGAGGACGACTGTGGGGAGGACGACCCGGCGACCCGGCGAGACTGCGGGCTCATGCCACACCTCCCGCCGAGGAGGCGGCGGGACCCATCAGCCGCTCTGTGGCCTCGTTCCAGCTGACCGGGAGTGCGGATCCGAGCACGGTCCAGGCGGTGAACCGGGTCGGACCCATCTGTGGGCGCAGGTCCCCCATCACGCCGAGATGCGGCATCTGGCGGACGAATGCGTTCAGCGCGCGGCGGTCGGTCCACGCCGACAAGGTCCAGAACCGCTTCCTGGCCGGTTGCGCGAGCAGGCTGTAGCCAACCAACCCGCCGGGGCGTTCCAGTTGCCTGACCACTGACGAGGTCAGGCCCAGGAACCGGGGGATCGTCCGGTAGGACCGCAGCGGCAGGAAGGTGGCCATGGCCAGGTACTCCTGGCCCGGGAGGACGGGCGCCTTGGCACGCCAGGGAGAAGCCGGCACGTCACACCTCCCACTGTCCGTGGGGCATGTCCGTCCCGGCCCGGTGACGACCGTGTGCCGCGTTCGGGCAGCCGCCGTACCGGCGCGCGAGCGTCTGCCGCCCGGCCGCGTCACGTGGGCGCGCCACCGCGGCAACACCTCCTGAGCGGCTGTTCCGCAGGGTCGGTGCCGAGAAGCGGTTCATCGGGGTCTCCTCCCCTAGCGGGATGACGCGACCGACGCTAGGAGGGCCGGGACCGGCTCGTACCGGTGAAATCACCGGGCCGCTCCGACCGCGCAGCCCGCCCTCCGTGACCAGGCCGGGCGCCCCGTCACGAGACCGCCGTCACCGGGCGATCGCGGGCTACGCTGAGCCGCTGTGCTCTTCGGGCGGGACAGGGAGCGCGGGGTCATCGACGCGGTGCTGGCCTCGGCGGGAACCGGAGGCAAGCCGGCCGTGCTCGTGCTGCGCGGCCCGCCAGGTGTGGGCAAGACCGCGCTGCTCGAGGACGTAGCCTCCCGGTGGCCGGACGTGCGGTTCCTCCGCGCACAGGGCCTGGAGTCGGAGTGCGAACTGCCCTTCGCCGGGCTGCACCAGTTGCTGCGCCCGCTGCTCCGTCACCTGGCCGCCCTGTCCCCACCGCAGGCGCACGCCCTCCGTTCAGCGTTCGGCCTGGAGGCCGGCTGCCATCAGGACCGCTTCCTGACGTCGGTCGCCGCGCTGAGCCTGCTGGCCGAGGAGGCGGCCATCACGCCCGTGTGCTGCCTCGTCGACGATGCGCACTGGCTCGACGCGACCTCGGCCGCAGCGCTGGCCTTCGTGGCGCACCGACTCGGCACCGACCGGATCGCCCTGCTCCTCGCTGTCCGGGACGGCCCTGACCGGCGCTTCCCGGCACCCGAGTTACCGGAGTTGCGTCTGGGCGGTCTGGACGAGGAGTCGGCTCACCTGCTGCTCCGTCACGCGGTCGGCATGGACGTGGACCCAGGGGTCGCTGCCGAGCTGGTGTCGCGGACCGACGGCAACCCGCTGGCTCTCATCGAGCTGCCCGGCGTCCTGAGCCCGGCCGCACTGTCCGGCAGGGACACGCTGCCCCATGCGCTACCGATGAGCGAGCACCTGCAGCAGGCCTTCCTCGACCAGGTGCGGCGGCTGCCCGGACCGGCTCGCCGACTGCTGCTGGTAGCGGCGGCGGACGACACTCAGCGCACCTCCGTGATCCTGGCGGCCGCCGAGGAGGCGGGAATCGACCCG
This sequence comes from Geodermatophilus sp. SYSU D01176, assembly GCF_054050015.1. NCBI lineage: Bacteria > Bacillati > Actinomycetota > Actinomycetes > Geodermatophilales > Geodermatophilaceae > Geodermatophilus > Geodermatophilus sp. SYSU D01176. The sequence goes on from NZ_JBJGYN010000004.1 coordinate 89,931, forward strand.
GCGGCACTCGGCGCCGCGGAGCGGTCGGGGCTGGTGCGGGTACATGGAGGTGAGCTGGGCTTCCGTCACCCCCTCGTACGCTCCGCGGTCTACCAGGCCGCGACGACGGACGAGCGTCAGGCCGCCCACCGCGCCCTGGCGTACGCCCTGCATCGCGGGGGCGACGCCGACCGGCTGGCCTGGCACCGGGCGTGGGCTGTGTCCGGTCCGGATGCGGCCGCGGCGGCCGAGCTCGACGAAGCCGCCGGGCGCGTTCTCGCCCGCGGTGGCCACGCGGCGGCCGCAGTGGCGCTGGAGCGGGCCGCCGACCTGACCGCCGATCGTGAGGTCCGGGCTCAGCGGCTGGCCGCCGCCGGGGAGTCGGCCTGGCGGGCCGGGTGGCTCGGCCGGGCCGCCGGTCTGTTGGCGACCGCCGGCTCCCTGACCGATCAACGGCTGTTGCGGGCCGACATCGAGCACCTGCGGGGCGCCATCGAGCTCGGCGCGGGGTCGGCACAGACCGCCGTGAGCATCCTGGTGCCGGCCGCGCGTGAGGTCGCCTCCGTCGACGTGGGGCGCGCGCTGCGGATGCTGGTCCTGGCAGCGGACGCGGCCGGTCAGGCCTCCGATCCCGCTGGGATGGCCGAGCTGGTCGCCCTGGGCAGCAGCCTCTCCCCCGGGGAGGGAGCACGCGAGCAGGCGCTGTCCGCCCTACTGGCTGCCTGCGGGGCCTTCGCCGCCGGGGACTCGTGCGACCTCGTTCGACGGCTGCGCACGACCGTGAGCCTGGCCGAGTCCACGGGGGATGAGGAGATGCTCGTGCTGGCCGGCCGGGCGGCGCTTGGGATCGAAGACACCGCGGCCCACCGCCTGCTGTCCACGGTGGTCGCACGGCAGCGGGCACGGGGTGCCATCAGCGAACTGCTGCCGCCGCTCACGCGACTGGCCCTGGCCGAGATCCTCACCGGACGCTGGAGATCGGCAGACACCACCGCACACGAGGCGCTGCAACTGTCGCGGGCGACCGGCCACCGGGAACTGTCTGCCTTCCCGCTCGCCTGGCTCGCCCTCCTCGCCGGGATCAAGGGACACGCGGCGGACCTCCGGGCGTCGACCGACGCCGCCGAACAGGTGACTGCCACCCACCCGGTCGTCCTCGCAGCCGACACGCTCCACTGGGCTCACGGCAGCTTCGAGCTCGGTGCCGGCCGGCCGGCGGCGGCGCTGGCCCACTTCTGCCGCATCACCGACCCGACGGTGGCGTTCCTCTCGGCCCTGGATCGCATCGAGGCCGCGACGCTGGCCGAGTCCCCCGGCCTCGCCCGCGACTGGCTGCGCCCCCTCGAGCAGTTCACCGCCAGCACCGACCTGGCCTGGGCGGCGGCGCGGGCTGCCTACTGCCGCGCGCTGCTCGCCGGCCCGGACTCGGCCGCACCACTGTTCCAGGAGGCGCTCGCCCATGCCTCCGCGGCCGAGCGCCCATACGAACACGCCCGCATGGAACTGGCCTACGGGAGCTTCCTTCGCCGGCGAAGACGACGTGTGGACGCCCGAGAGCATCTCCGAGGCGCACTGACGATCTTCGACTCGCTCGGTGCCACGCCGTGGGAGGAACGGGCCCGCGTCGAACTCCGCGCGACCGGTGAGCTCCCGCGGCGCAGGAATCCCGCACAGGTGCGTCGACTCACTCCCCAAGAGGTGCAGGTCGCCCGCCTGGTGGCCGACGGCCTCCCCACCCGCGACGTCGCCGCTCAGCTGTTCCTCAGCCCCCGCACGATCGACTTCCACCTGCACAACATCTTCACCAAGACCGGCATCACCTCCCGCACCGAACTGGCCCGCCTACCCCTGGAGTGACCTCCGTGGGCCACGGGCACCGTCCCCGGTTCGGTCGACTCCTTGCCCTGAGCTCCTGCCTCGCGGGGAGGATCAGCATCGTGCCCGAACCCTTCCCGGTGGAGTCGGGTCGTGGCGTCCTTGTGGTGGCCCGCCAGGTGAGGTGGCGATCGCTTCGGGTGTCCGGGACCTCGGGATCTCGGAGTCCTGCCTGCGGTGCCGACTCGCAACCGCTGGTGTAGGAGACAGGATCACGCCGCCGGCTGTGGCGACCGCGGCGGCGGAGGCAAGGACGAGTCGGCGGGCCGATCACGCCGCCCGGTACCGGGCGCTCCGCCCGGCCGACGTGCACGCGCACCTCGACGGCGCGCCTGGGCCGGACGACCGGCCCAGCCCGGTCGTCGCCTCGTGGACGGCTACCGCACTGCGGTCACGTCGCCGCACCGGCCCGCGAGGCGGCAGGTGCCCGGGCTGGCTTCTGCCGCCGACCGTTCCTCGGCACCCCGCCGGACCGACAGCGCGGGTGCGTCGCCTCGCCCGAACTGGACCTCGTACCCGGGGAGCGGGACGACACCGGCCGGTCGCGCGCCTGCAGCGCCACGGTGACGAGTCGACGCCGGACGCGACGTCTCCGAGGACCTCCGGGACGCGCACGGCTGTCGGACTGGTCAGCGGTTCCGATCCAGCCACTCGAGGAGCACCTTCGACACGTGCTCGGGCTGGTCGGTCATCAGCAGGTGGTTCGCGTTCGGGATCATCACGAGCTCGGCGCCGGGGATGCGACCGGCGATGATGCGGCCGTTCTCCGGCGGGACGAGCGCATCCAGTTCCCCGTGTACGACCAGCGTCGGCGCGGTGATGCCCTCCATGCGGCCGTAGCCGTCCCATCGCGACGTCCCGACCACCTGCGCCAGATAACCCTCGTTCGTGGCGGCGAGCGGCAACCGCACCGCCCAGTCCTCCTCGATGCGCTCGCGAGGTGTCCCGGGCGCGTAGTTGTAGGGGATGGAGGCCTCGGCCGCCTCCTGGGGGGTCATCTGGCCGCGCTGCATCAGCATCGCCACGGCCTGGGGGTTCACGACGGCGTGCGCGATGCCCGGGTGTGTGGCGATCAGGCACAGCGAGCGGACCCGCTCCGGAGCGGTGCGCACGATCTCCTGGGCGATCAGGCCGCCCATCGAGAGGCCGACGATGTGGGCGGTGTCGACATCCGCCGCGTCCAACACGGCCAGGGAGTCCGCCGCCATCGTCTCGACCGTGTACGGCGCCCCAGGAACGTCACCGGTGCGGCCGGCACCCCGGTTATCGATCCGGATGACCCGGTAGCTCTCGACCAGAGCGGGCACCAGCCGGAACCACATCGCGGCCGGGTAGGCGAGCCCCATGAGCAGTAGGACGGCGGGAGCGTCCTCCGGCCCGTCGGACTCCCACGAGATGCGGGCTGTGTCAGGACGCTCGATGACCGGCACGGGTCGCTCCCTTCATCGTGAGGTCCCGCGGCCTGGATAGGAGTTGTCGTTCCTCGCGTGCACCGCACCTCGAACGGTCAGGTCGGACCCGGGAACGGCACCACTCTCGAGGGACCGGGACTCGGTCCATCCTGTAGCACGACTCGGCGCCATGTGCAGCCGTGTGCGCATGTAGCGGGTCGCCCCTCGGGACACAGGATCCCTGGCTCACGCCAGTGCCGAACGTAGAGGGCGCCCACTCCGTGCAGGCCCTGTCGTCGTTCACGGGTCAGTCCCGCCGCACGTGGCTGGTGTCGAACGCCTACCGCTCGGGGAACGGCCTGGTGTCCTCGTCCCAGGCCCGTGCGGCGGCGAGCAGCTCCTCGCGCCCGACTCGGAGCGGAACGCTGCAGGTGCAGAAGTCGTAGGGCGCATCCTCCCCCGCCCCAGGCCGATCCACCACCGATTCGTGGGACAGGTGGACACGCACGACGAGAGAGTCGTCCTGCCGGGCGCCGACGCTGAACCCGAGGTTGGGCTCAGTGAAGGTGGGCAGCTCCTCCGAGTCCTCGGTGGGAGCATCCGTCACCGGGACACGCCCGTCAGCGGCCGCCCGAAGCCAGTCCCCGAGCTGCCGCGCTTCCCACGTGGTGAGGCAGGGATCGTCGAACGTCCCTGCTCCCGCTTCCTGATGCTGATGACGACGGGGTGCGTGAACGCCGCAGCGACCTCATCAGGGACCGCGGCCCAGCCGTCACGGCAGCGGTCGCCCAGCTGCGATCGCTTCCTGGTACTGCGCAGCCGTACGGCCCTCTCGCGTTGACCCGACGCAGGCACGTCACTCGTCGAGGCGGAGCCGTAGGACCCGCTGTGCTCAGCCGCCTGCATCGCCGACTCGAGACGGGCTTGTTCGAGCTCGATGTGCTCGTCGATCACCTCGCTCGGGTCGGTGCGCCGGGGCTCGAGGGCGCTGACCCGGGGGTTGAGCAGGGCCGTGGAGGCAGACGCGCGGGCAGCCTCTCGTCGATCGCACGCCTGCCGACGATGGTGGTCGCCTTCGCCGGCTACAGCCGAGACGGAGCTTGGTCGTGCTGCAGGCACCTGACGGTTCGTCGCCGCGATGTCGGCCGGGTCGATCGCCGGCACCGGTCGCCGGCGGCATGCTCGTCGGGGTCGTCCCGGACGTCGTCCCCCTGCCGGTTCTCGCTGGGCGGCTGCTGTCCGCGTCGAGGTCTGGCGGCACCGCTGGTGCGTCGGGCTGGGGCTCGGGTGACGAGGCTGCCGAAGACCACCCTGGGACGGAGGAGATCGAGGCCCAGGCCCCGTTCGGACGCAGCAGGAGGCCCCGCGGTCGGCGACCGCGGGGCCTCCTGCGTCGACGTGACCGACTCGGCCACCGACTTCCGGGCACGACGGGCGCCGCCGAGGTTCACGGCCACCCGCCCGGCGTCAGACCGACGTCGGGATCCGGTTGGAGGTTCGGCGGGCGACCGTCCGGACGGTCCGCACGGCGGCGTCGCGGGCGAAGCCGAAGGGGTCCATGCCCCACGGCCAGCGTGCGCTCCCCTCGGCCGCGGCGTCCCTGGCCGCCTGCTGCTCCAGCTCCAGCCTCGCGGCCTCCAGCTCCGCTCTCGCTGCCTCCAGCGCTTCGGCCGCCCGCCGCGCCTCCGCCGCTTCGCGTGCCTCGGCCGCCCTGCGGGCCTCGGCCGCCTTGCGCGTCTCCGCTGCCCGCCGCGCCTCGGCCGCCTGGCGCGCCTCGGCCGCCTCCCGCGCCTCGGCCGCCCGCCGTGCCTCGGCCGCCTCCTGCCGGGCGAGGATCACCTGCTTCTGACGCTCCACCCGCCGCGCCTCGGCCGCCTCGGCCGCCTCGGCCGCCCGCCGCGCTTCGGCCGCCTTGCGCGCCTCGGCCGCTTCAGCCGCCTGGCGGGCCTCGGCCGCCCGGCGGGCCTCCGCTGCCCGCCGCGCCTCGGCCGCCTGGCGCGCCTCGGCCGCCTCCCGCGCCTCGGCCGCCCGCCGTGCCTCGGCCGCCTGCTGCCGCGCCAGGATCACCTGCTTCTGACGCTCCACCCGCCGCGCCTCGGCCGCCTCGGCCGCCTCGCGCTCCTGGGCCGCCTTCACCGCCTCGGCGGCGTGCTGCCGCGCGAGGATGCCCTGCCTCCTGGTCTCCACCCGTTCGGACTCGTCCATGAGGAGCAGCTCCGCCTGCGCCTGCTCAACCCCCAGCCTCACCTTCTGCCGCAGCCGCATGGCCTCGACGTCGTGGTGGTCGCGCAGCGCGGTGACCTGGTCGTAGGCACTCGGAGGGGCGAAGTTCAGCAGGACCTTCATCAGCACCGGCAGCAGCTCGATGCAGACGAAGAGCAACGAGAGCACCAGGTGTGCCATCTGCAGCGTGCTGTCGCGGTCGCCCAACCGGCTCAGCGCCTGCAGCCGGATCAGGATGCCGTCAGCGTTGTCGTTCGTGTCCTCGAACACGGCCTGCAGGCGGTCCTGCTCCGCGGTGAGGCGGGCGAGGGTGGCCTCGTCGGCGGCGAGGCCGGCCTGTGCCTGTGCAACGCTGCGCGCCCCGGAGCCCTCGGCGGCGGTCACCGCGGCGTCGAGACGGGCCTTCGCTGCGGTCACCACCGTGGCCTGCGCCTCGGCCGCGGCCTTGGCACTCCGGTAGGCCCCACCGTCCCCGGGGTCCCCGGTGCCGCACGTACCGTCCATCTCGCACTGCGCCTTCGCCGCCAGCTGCTGGTAGCTGCTGACCGCCTTGTCGTAGGCGGCCTGCTCGGTCGCCAGCCGGTCGTTCACCGGCTCCACCGCCGGGTCCGCGTACCCGCCACTGGCGACGACCGCCTGGTGGGCGGCGATCCGCTCCCTCAGCGCAGGGAGCTGCCGGAACCGGGCGTCGGACTCGAGGCCGGCCTTGAAGGCGTCCGCCGCCTCCGCCTGGATCGACGCGACCTCCGTGTCGATCTCGGGGCCGAACACCCGCAGGGTCAGCGGCGTCGCGACGACCGCGCCGAGCACCAGCGCCAGGCCGATCCTCGGCACGGCAAGGACGACGTTCCGCCGGAGCGACGGATCGTGCGCCATCCCCACCAGCAGCATCCGGTCGAGGTTGACGATCACCGCACCCCAGCCCAGCCCGATGAGCAACGCCACCGGCCACGAGGCGCCCAGCGCCATGTGCACCGCGAACGACGCCGACAGGACGGCGAGGGCGCCGGTGCTCAGGAGGACGCCGCCCAGCGCGACGAACCGCGCTCGGGCGCGAGGCGCCGCCTCGAGGACGTCCGGGTGGGCGCCGGCGAGCCCGGCCAGCGCGTCGCCGATCCGCCGGACTGGAACAGTCATCGCTGCGCTCTCCCCGGGCGACGGAGGTCGAGGGTCGGTCGTCGCCTCCCTTGCCTCATCGGCAGGCAGTGCCGGGAGCGTGATCGCGCCCGGGGCCGATCCCGGCTCTCAGCACTCGACGACCCGGCGCCGGGCACCCGCTGGTGGTGACATCGAGCACAGTGCGTCGGCTGGGGCAAGGGACACCGCGTCGGCGGCCCGGCACCCGCCCGCGGCCGAGAGCGAGCCGCACACTCCACCCATGCGACTGGCTGTCTGCTCCTCGAAGGGCGGTGTGGGCAAGACGGCGATGGCCGCCAACCTGGCCGTCGCGCTCGCTCGACGCGGCAGGGTGCTCGCCGTGGACGTCGACCCCCAGGACAGCCTGGGCCGGGCCTTCGGGGTCGTTGCCAAGTCCGGCGACGACAGCCTGGCCGCACTCCTCGAGGACCCCTCCGCCGATGCGCGCGCCGTGGTCCGGCACGACGTCACGCCCGGGCTGGACCTGTTGCCGTCCCACCCGTCACTGGAGACGGCGGCCGCCCACCTGGCCACGACCGGCGGGCTGGTGACGAGCGTGCGGCGAGTGCTGCGACCACTGGTGGGCGAGTACGACCACATCGTCCTCGACACCCGTGGGGACCTCGGTGGCCTCACCCTCGCCGCCGTCTGCGCGGCCGACGCTGTCCTCACCGTCTTCACCAGCGACCCCGGCTCCGCGGTCGGCGTCGCACGCGTCGCGGCCTTCCTGGAGCAGCAGCGCACGTACGAGAACACCTCGGCCGTACTCGTCGGGGTCGCGTGTGCGGTCTGGGACCAGCACGGTCGCGCGGCGCGGGAGGTCGCCGGTGCGCTCGACGGCACGGACCTCCCCCTGCTCCGGACGCGCGTGCCGCTGTCCCGTCGCGTACCGGCCAGCACGCTGGCCAAGCGACCTGTCGTGCTCACCCACCCCACGAGCCCGGTGGCGACCGCGTACCTCGCGCTCGCCGACGAGGCCCTGACCGCCGCCGAGAGGGTCCAGCGATGACAACCGCCGACCAGACCGGTCCACGGGCCAAGCGCCCCCGCGCCCTGCAGGACGACCTGCTCGACGACCTGCGCCAGGCTGCGCCGATGCCGGTCCCGCATCCGGCGCACCCCGCGGCTCCCGAGGGGCGCCGCGGCACGGCCTGGGTGCAGGCGCCGACGCCGACGCCGACGCTGGAGCTGCGCGTGACGCTCTGGCGGTGGTCGACGCCCGGCGTCCGGCGTCTGCGCGGTGGCGTCGTACTCACCGCGGGGCCGGTGCGGATCTCGCTGACGGGCCTCGTCCGCTGACTGGTTCCCGCACCGATCTCGCCTGCCGACATGGCGGGGCGACTGATCGGGTGTGAGATCGCGTGTCCCGTCCGTCAACCGCGCGTGTGGCCACACCGTGCTGGGGAGGTTGGTGATCCGCTCATGACGAGAGGTAGCGGATCACCGCCAGCACCCGGCGGTGATCGTCGTCGCTGAGCGCTAGGCCGAGCTCGTCGTAGATGTGGGACGTGTGCTGCACGACCGCCCGTTCCGTGATCGACAGGGTCCGGGCGATCGACGCGTTGGTCCGGCCCTCGGACATCAGGGCCAGCACCTGCTGCTGGCGAGGGGTCAGCCGGTCCAGCGCATCGTGATGTCCCCTGGCGCGGGCGACCATGAGGCTCACGACCTCGGGGTCGAGGACGGTACCGCCGGCAGCGATGCGGCGGAGATCGTCGGTGAACCTGTCGATGTCGGCGATCCGCTGCTTGAGGAGGTACCCGACGCCCGACGAGCGATCGCCCAGCAGCTCGACGGCGTAGGCGCGCTGGAGGTGCTGCGACAGCACGAGGACGGCGATCCCGGGATGCTCCTGGCGGATCGCCACCGCCGCCCGCAGGCCCGCGTCCTTGTGATCGGGCGGCATCCGGATGTCGGTGACCACGATGTCGGGGACGTGCTCCTCCGCGCAGCTGACCAGCTCGTGTGCATTCCCGACCGCGGCGACGACGTCGAACCCGGCCGCCTGCATCACGTGCGTGAGCCCGGTTCGCAGCAGCGCCTCGTCCTCGCCGATCACGACCCGCACGGCAGCTCCACGAGCAGACGGGTGCCTCCGCCGGCCGGGCTCTCGATGGCGAACCGGCCACCGAGGGCGTCGACACGATCGGCGAGGCCACGCAGCCCCACACCACCCTCCTCGGTCGCACCGCCGACGCCGTCGTCGGTCACGCCGATGACCAGCCGCGTGGGCGCGTGCTCGAGCGTCACGGTCAACGTGTCGGCCGCGGCGTGCTTGACCGCGTTGGTCAGCGCCTCCGCGACCACGAAGTAGGCCGTCCTCTCGACCGTCGCGGGCAGGCGCCCGTCGACCGCGGCCACCGCCAGCCGGGTGGGCAGCGGCATGCGATCGACCAGGTCCTCGATCGCCGCGGTCAGGCCCCGCTCGACGAGGGCGGCCGGCATCAGGGCGTGGACTATCTCCCGGAGGTGCCGGGCGGCACCGTCGATGCCGACACGGAGGCGCGTCGCCGCGTCGGGGAGATCGGCCGACCCGCCGATGCGGGCCAGTTGTTGTGCCTCCACCGCCAGCAGGACGAGCTCCACCTGCAGACCGTCGTGCAGGTCCTGCGCGATGCGCTGCCGCGCCCGGTCGCCGGCCTCGACGAGGCGGGCGCGCGACTGCTGCAGGTCGGCATGGCTGGCCCGCAGCTCGGCCGTCAACCGGTCGTGGTCGATGGCGAGGGCGGCCACCTGACCCGCCCCGCGGACCAACTCGGCGTCGTCGATGACCGTCGCGTCGTAGACGATGGCGCCGATCCGTCTCGACCCGAGCTCGATGTCGACCAGGACGCGGTGCTCGCCCAGTGCCGACGTGTCGAACGAGGCGCCGTCGCCGTCCACGAAGGCGCGCCCGTCCCGCGACGCGTAGACGACCTGCAACGACGCGTCCCCGAGGGTGCGCCCGAGGGCATCGGCGAGCAGCTCCGGGGTGGCGGCCGACGACGCCAGCCAGGTACTGAGCTCCTGGATCTCGGCCGTCCTCGCGAACCCGCCGCGCAGCATCGCCGCCGCGAAGGCGACGGGCACCCCGGCCAGCAGGACGATCTGGAGTCCGACCACCTGCACGACCGAGAGACCGGCGGACGGACCCAGGAGAGGACCGAGCGGCGTCGCCAGGACAGCCAGGATCCCGTAGGCGTACAGCGGTAGCAGGACCCTCCGTTGGCCGGTCGTCGCGGTCCGCAGCCGGTCGACGAGGACACCCGCGGTCATCAGCATGACGACCATCCCCGCGCCGCGCTGGAGCCACGTGCCGGCGTGGAGGAGACCCACCCGATGACCGACGGAGAGCATGCCGCCCGGGCTGGCACCCGGATCGAAGAGGTAACCCGGGACCTGCAGGACGAGCGACACCACGAAGCCCCCCACCACCGTCAGGCGGGAGGTGCGCGAGCGGAGGCGGCCGGACGGGAAGGCGTGCAGCAGCCACACCACCACGGCGAGCGGCGTGGTGGCGAGCACGACACCGACCGCCACCAGGACGGGTGTCGCGGTGTTGGCGAGAGCGACCACGAACCACGACAGAGCCCCGGTGACCATGATCGGGCCGGTCCGGTTGCTCGGCCGGCGCCGCCACGCCTCCAGACCTGCGGCCAGGTAGACGACCCCCCCGGCGGGGAACAACGCGAACAGCCACCACAGCTCGACGCGCTGGTCGGCGAACAGGGCGATCTCGACGCCGGCGACGACGGCACCGAACGCGCCGATCAGCCCGAGGCTCACCGTCAGCGCCCGCGCCAGCGACGATCGCACACCTCCCCGATGCGCCATCGGCGCAGCATGGCACCGGCGACGCGCGCTCGGTGCAGCATCGCACCGGTGACGACTCCCGCGAGACCCTGTACCCAGGTCCAGGTGGGCGAGCCACTCCGGTCCATTGCCCGGCGGTCACGGCGTCGCCAGGGTCGCGTACGTGAATCGCCGAGCGGCTGCTCTCCCGTTCCTCGTGTCGACCGTCGTGCTCACCGCGTTCACCTCGTCGACCGAGTCGTCCGCCACGCCGGACGCACAGCCCGGCATCCAGCCGCAGGTCGGCGTACTCCCCGCCGCCGCCGCGGCCGTCATGGCCCAGCCGGAGTTCGAGACGGCCCGGTGGCTCTACTCCGTCGCCGAGGCGGAGACGGGTCGAGTCGTCCTGGCCGGCCGTGCCGGGGAGTCCGTCTTCACCGCGTCGACCGCGAAGAACTTCACCGTCGGCACCACGTACGCCACCCTGGGCACCGACGCCACGCTCACCACGCCGGTGTACGCGACGGCCGAGCCGGCCGGTGGCGTCCTCGCCGGCGACCTGGTGCTGGTGGCGTCGGGAGACCTCGCCATGGGCGGCCGCGGCGCCATGAGCGGCCGCGTGGACCACGCGTTCACCGCCGGCACGATCGACCACGTCTACGGCGACATCGCGCCGAACGCGGCGTTCGTCCCGGACGACCCGTTGGCGGGCCTGGACGATCTCGCCCGGCAGGTGGCCGCCTCAGGCGTCACCGAGGTCGCCGGCGACGTGGTCATCGACACCCGGCTGTGGAACACGTTCGAGGGCCAGGAGGGACCTGCACCCTCGGTCTACGTCAACGACAACATCCTGGACATCACCGTGACGGCGGCCGGGATCGGGCAGCCCGCCGCCCTCGACCTCCGGCCGCAGACCCAGGCCGTCACCGTGACGTCGACGGTGACCACCACCGACGCGGGCACGCCGACGCCGCTCACCGTCACCCCCGATCCCGGCGATCCCACATCGGTCACGGTCAGCGGCACCATCGCGGCCGGCGCGTCCCAGCTCACCATCTACCGGATCCCCGACGCCGCGTCATGGGCGCGCACCCTGTTCGTCGAGGCACTCGGTCGCGCCGGGGTCACGGTCACCTCCCCCGCTGTCGGACCCAACGACCAGGCGGGGTTGCCGCCCTCGGGTTCCTACCCGGCCGAGGACCGGGTGGCTTCCCTGACCTCCCCACCGGTGAAGGCCTTCGGTCGCATGATCCTGGAGACCAGCTACAACACTGGTGCGAACGCCCTGATGTGCTTGCTCGCGGCGCACGGCGGCTCGCCGGACTGCCTCGACGGTCTGGCGGCGGTGCACCACCAGCTGGACCGGGCCGGCGTCGTCGCCGAGGACGTGGTGCTGTTCGACGGGCAGGGCGCGGACCCGGCCTCGACGACCCCGGACCAGATGGTCGCCTGGATGAGGTGGGCCCAGACGCAACCCTGGGGCGAGGAGTTCGCGGCCGACCAGCCCCTCCTCGGGGTGAGCGGGACGCTGGCGAGTACGGGTCAGGACGGTCCGGCCGCGGGCGAGGTGGCGGCCAAGACCGGGACGAGCGTCGACGTCGATCCCACCACGGGCCGCGTCTTGTACAAGGTGCAGAGCCTCGCCGGTTACCTCACCACCGAGCGGGGCGAGCGGTTCGTGTTCTCGCTGTCCATGAGCGGGGCGACGTATCCCGACGTGCCCACGGGTCTGCACGACGCCAACGAGGACGTGGCGGCCGTCGCCGCGGCCTTCCAGCAGGCGCTGTGACACCGGCGGTGCACCCGGCCGGTGAGCCACGTGGTGCGGACACACGGACACCCCTGACCGACTACCCCATCGGAAGGTCGACCATGACAGCTGTAGAGCGCTCCCGCCGGTCGCGTCGGCACCGGCCACCCGGTCGGCTGGCCGCCTCGATCGCGACGACGGCGGTCACGTTGCTGGTCGTGGCCCCCACCCCGGCGAACGCGTGGCCGGGTGGCGCGGCGGCGCCGTGGGAGGGTCCGGCGCGGTGGGAGGTCCCGGCGTACGCCGCGGCGGTGCAGCCCGAACTCGACCGGATCACGAGGGACCTGGCGGTCACCGGCGCCGTCGTCCTGGTGCGGTCCCCGGAGCTCGGCGACTGGGCCACCACGATGGGCACCCGGACCTGGCACGGCACCGAGCCGGTCACGCTCGGCGAACACGTCCGGATCGGCAGCAACACCAAGACCATGACCGCCACGGTGATCCTGCAGCTGGTCGACGAGGGCAGGATCGGCCTGGACGACCCGGTGTCGCGCTACCGCCCGGACGTGCCCAACGGGGAGAACATCACCATCGCGCAACTGCTCGACATGAGCAGTGGGTTGGCCAACTACACCACCGACCTGGAACTGAACGAGCAGATGGACAGCAACCCCGGCCGGGTGTGGAACCCGGAGGAACTGCTCGCGATCGGCCTCGCCGAGCCGCCCGCCTTCCCCCCGGGCGAGGGGTTCCTGTACTCCAACACCAACTACGTGCTGCTGGGCGTGATCATCGAACAGCTCACCGGGGTGCCAGTGGAGCAGGCCTTCCAGGACCGGGTCTTCGACCCGCTGGAGCTGAGCGAGACCTCCTTCCCGGCGTTGACCGACGCCTCGATCCCGGAGCCGCACCCGCAGACCTACACCTTCGGCACGAACGTGCAGACCATCGACAGCCTCGTGCTCTCACCGGAGGTCCAGGCCGCAGCCCGCGCCGGCAGCCTGGAGCCGATGGACGTCACCGACGCCAACCCCTCCTGGGGGTGGACCGCGGGCGCCGGGATCTCCACCGCGCCGGACCTCGCCGACTACGTGGAGGAACTGGTCGACGGGGGCCTGCTCAGCCCGCAGCTGCAGCAGCAGCGGATCGCCAGCGTCCAGCCGCTGGACCCGGACGACCCGGCCAGCCCCGGCTACGGGCTCGGCCTGGCGAGCTTCGGGCCCGTGTACGGACACTCCGGTGAGCTGCCCGGGACCAACTCGTTCATGGGCCACGACCCGGTCCGGGACATCACCGTCGTCACCTGGGCCTCCACCGCCCCGGCACCCAACGGCGACGGCCCGGCCGTAGAGCTGGCCAGGGCGGTGATCACCGAGCTCTACGCCGATTGATCGGCAGGCTCACAGGTCAGGTCAGGACGACGGGGGCGTCGCCTGGCGCAGTTCAGGGGGCAGGCCCGCCGCAGTGGGCCCGAGCGGACCCCGGTGGCCGAGCGCGCCGCTGGTCCCGGCGTCCCGCCGGCGCAGGTCGTGCGACCCGGCGACGGGACGGTCCCGCCACGGCCACGACATGAGCTCGTGCAGCAGGCGGGACGCTCCACAGGTAGTGCCGTCAAGGCCATGGTGGCCCGGCCACGGGGACACCACACCGTCACCTCCACGGGAGGAGCTCTTCCTCATGCGCCGATGGATGCGCCCCGCCGCCCTCGCCCTCGCCGTGCTCGCCGGAGCCGGGACGACCGGCTTCACGGCCACCCCTGTTCTCCCGGCCGAGTCCGCTCCTCCCCCGGCCACGACCCTCGACCCGGACCTCACCGCACAGATCGACGAACTGGCCCAGGCCGCGCTGTCCAACGGCGTCACCGGTGCCGTGGTCGGCATCTCCGACCCGGTCCGGGGGGACTACCTCCAGGCCTACGGGACCGCGGACACCGCAGGGACCCCGATGACCACCGACATGCACTACCGCATCGCCAGCGTGACCAAGACCTTCACCGCGCAGGCGGCGCTGCGCCTCGCCGAGCAGGGGAGGCTGTCCCTCGACGACCCCCTGGAGAAGTACGTCCCCGACATCCCTCACGGGGACGAGATCACCGTCCACCACCTCCTGGGCATGCGCGGCGGCGTGTACAACTTCGTCGCGGACGAGGAGTTCATGGCGCGGTACGTCGCCGATCCGCTCCTGCCGGGGTGGTCCCCTCATGACGTTCTCGAGATCATCCGCGCGCACGCCGACGAGGCCACCCCACCCGACCAGGCGACCGTGTACTCCGACTCGGAGTACGTCCTGCTGGGGCTGGTCATCGAGCGGGTCACCGGGCGTTCGGCACAGCAGTACACCACCTCGGTGATCAGGGACCTCGGCCTTCCGGAGACGTCGTATCCCACGACCGCGGCCCTGCCGGAGCCGTTCACCCACGGCTACATGAACACCGACAGCGAGCCGGCACCGGCGGACCCTGCCGCGGAGGAGCCACGGGACGTCACGTTCAGCAACCCCGTGGTCCCGTTCACCGCCGGTGCGGTCATCTCCACCGTGCCGGACATGATCCGCTACGCCGAGCAGCTGGCGACCGGGGCGGGCCTCGCCCCGGAGACCGCCCGGCTGCGCCAGGAGTGGACGCCGCTGGGCTCGACCGGTGTGCGGGCGCAGTACGGCCTCGGCGTCATCCAGCTCGGTGACTGGGTAGGCCACAACGGCTCGATCTTCGGCTACAGCACCACGGTCTTCCACCTGCCGGAGGAGGAGGCGAGCGTGGTGGTGATGGCCAATGCGGCCGACGCCGAGGCCGTCCCCGCGATGGACCTCTGGGATGGGATCGTCAGGCTGCTGTACCCCGACAGCCAGCCGACCTGGTGACCGTCAGGGCACTGCGGACATCACGCAGGCCACAGGCGTGTGCGTACGTACGGTGTCGCCCCTCGGACACCGAGCTGGACCCGTGCCTCTGCCCTCGGTGAGGGTCCTCCCGTCTCGTGTGTCGGCACGTCTGTCGCCTGCCTTCAGGCGCAGATCAGCACCGCCGGCGACGTTCCCGAGGAGCCAGCTCCGCTGATCGCTCGAACCGGTGGCGCCGAGCCCCGTGCGTCGTCCCGCCCCACAACGGCACGTTCCTCGAGGACGCCGCGGGGCCGGGTCTCCCCGTACCGAACTCGGGGTCGTACGCCCGAGCAGTGCGACGGTCGAGGGACCGCGACGGCGCTGGAGCCCCGAGCCCAGCCCCAGCCATCACGCTCTGTGGCCGACCGCGGCCGCTGCGGCAGCACGCCCCGGGGGTGCGGCCGCCTCGCCCGGGCCGCGCGTGGATGTGGGACGTGAGGGCTCCCGTGCGGAGGGTCATGCAGGGCACGCTGTGCCGCTCCCCCTGCCACGCGGTTTGGACGGTCGACATGGGACGTGCGGCTGAGCACCCCACCGGCGGGCCCGTTCCCGCCCTTCTCACGACCCTGCTGCTCACGCTGGGGCTGGTGGTCGGCACGGGGACGGCCGCCACCGGCGCACCTCCGGCCGACGGCGGAGGGCCGAACGCTCACACGGCCGACGGCGGGGGGCCGGACGCTTACACGGGCGAACTGACGCGCGAGCAGCTGGCCATGGTGCTGGACAGCGGGCTCGACCGCCGTGAGGTGCTGACCGCACCCGGTGGGGCTCCCGGCTGGGTACGGGTGGAGGTCGTGCTCGGCGAGCGCAGGGCCAACGCCTTGATGGCGCAGGGCGTGCCGCTGCGGGTACGGACGGCCGCCGCGCAGACCTCTGCCGCGACGGCCGCCGTCTTCCGTCCGTGGAGCGGTGCGGGCGGGTTGCGCGAGGAGTTCGTCGCGCTCGCGGGGTCGCATCCGGACCTGGTGAAACAGGTCGTGATCGGTCGATCCGTCACCGGGCAGGAGATCCTGGCCTTCAAGGTCACGGCGGGCGCCGCCCGGCTCCCGGACGGGCACCGTCCCGCGGTCCTGTACGCCTCCGCCCAGCACGCGCGCGAGTGGATCACCCCCGAGATGACCCGGCGGCTGATGCGCCACGTGCTCGACGGCTACGGCACCGACCAGGAGGTGCGCAGTCTGTTGGACCGCACCGAGCTGTGGTTCGTCCCCGTGGCGAATCCGGACGGCTATGACCACACGTTCACCACCGACCGCTTGTGGCGCAAGAACCTGCGGGACAACGACGGCGACGGCGTGATCACCGAGGTCGACGGCGTCGACCTCAACCGCAACTTCCCGACCCGCTGGGGCTATGACAACGAGGGCTCCTCCCCGTCGCCGGACAGCGAGATCCACCGGGGCCCGGCGCCGTCGTCCGAACCCGAGACGCGCGCCCTGGACGGGCTCATGCGCCGGGTCGACGTCGACTTCCTCGTGAACTACCACTCCGCGGCCGAGCTGCTGCTCTACGGCACCGGCTGGCAGGTCGCCACCCCGACGCCCGACGACGTCATCTACGAGGCGATGGCCGGTGACGACGCCACCCCAGCGGTGACCGGTTACGACCCGGACCTCTCCGCCGAGCTGTACACCACGAACGGCGAGACGACCGAGCACGCCCAGGAGGCGTACGGCACGCTCGGTTTCACCCCGGAGATGTCCACCTGCCAGACGGCCAGCGCAGCCGACCCCGGTGACGCCTTCGAGCCCGATGCCTGCGGGAGCGTGTTCGAGTTCCCCGACTCGGAGCCGCTGGTCCAGGCGGAGTTCATCAAGCACCTCCCCTTCGCGCTCGCGGTGGCCCGATCGGCGCAGGATCCGTCGAACCCCGTCTCGGTCGTGGGCCGCACGGTGCCGGACTTCGTGCTGGACCCCTTCCCCGTCTCCTACGGCACCCCGCAGCCGGTCGCCGTCACGGCCCGGCGCGACCTGCGCAACCTCGAGCTGCGCTTCCGGGTCGACGGCGGGCCGGAACAGCGCGCGACCGTGCGCGAGTGGGCCGGCGGCGAGCGCTACGGGGACGAGGGGGACGTCTACTACGCAGAGTTCCGCGGGGAGGTCCGCGGGGCGAGCGTGGGACAGGACGTCGAGGTGTGGTTCACCGGCGTGCGGCCCGGTCGCGGCCCGGTGACGAGCGAGCGGTTCACCTACACCGTGGGACACGACGGCGGGTCGGTCCTGGTGCTGGCCAACGAGGACTACGAGGGCTTCAACCCCGGCCCGCCGGGTGCGACGACCGCACCCCGGTACGCGCAGCAGTACGTCGACGCGCTCACCGACGCCGGGATCGGCTCCGCCGTGTGGGACGTGTCCGCCCAGGGCGTGCCGCACGACCTCGGGGTGCTCGGTCACTTCGACAGCGTGGTCTGGTACCTCGGCGACAACCGGCTCACCCAGGACGCCGAGGACGTGCTCACCGACGTCCTCGGCGCACCGCTGGAGGACGCGGCCGTCGCCGAGCGGCAGCAGTTCCTGACCCTGGCGGTCCGCGACTACCTCAACGGCGGCGGCACACTCGCACTCGCCGGGGAGACGGCGGGCTACCACGGCGCGCTGGGCACGGGGCTCGGCGGCATCTACTACGGACTGGACGGCGCGCCCGATCAGGACTGCGTGGTGACGGCCGACCCCTTCAGCGACTGTCTGCTGCTCGCCGACGACTTCACCCAGTACTACCTGGGCGCGTTCACCCGGTCGCCGCGCTCGGCGCCGGAGTTCCTCGACGGGACGGGCGCGCCGATCAGGGCCACGAGTACGGAGCTGGGGCCCACGGACAGCAACCCGATCGACGAGGCCGGGACGTTCCTGCCGACGAGCACCGTCCTGCCCGCAGACCAGTTCCCGCAGTTCACGAGCGCCGTCTCCGGCGAGTACCGGGGCGGCCCGCCAGGCAACCTCGAGACCTTCGAGGGCGACTGGTTCGCCGCGGCGGCGCACGCGGACGGCTCGTACATGCGGCTCACCCGAACCGTCGACCTCACGGGCGTCACCGCGGCGCAGACCCCGGCGCTGCAGTTCGCGCTGTCCCACGACGTGGAGGCCGGCTACGACAACGTCATCGTCGAGGCCCACCCCGTCGGCACCGACGCCTGGACGACGCTGCCGGAGGTCGGCGGGCTCAGCGACAGCGGACCGCCGACGGCCTGCGAGGCCGGGGTCCTGCTGGAGCTGCACCCGTTCCTCTCGCACTACCTCACCGGCGGCGACACCTGTCAGCCGACCGGGACCACGGGGGCGTGGAACCGGATCACCGGCACGTCGGAGGGCTGGCAGCAGGTCGGCTTCGACCTGTCCGCCCACGCGGGCGGCCAGGTCGAGGTGGCGATCAGCTACGTCACCGACCCGGCCACCGGCGGGGCCGGGGTGTTCGTGGACCAGACGCGGCTGGTCATCGGTGGCACGGCCGTCGCGCCGGAGGGCTTCGAGAGCGGCCTCGGGCCGTGGACGGTGCCCGGTGCGCCCGAGGGCAGCCCGCCGAACGTCGGGGACTTCGGGCGTGCACAGTCCCAGGTCGGGGCCGCGATCACGACCGAGGACACCGTGCTGCTCGGATTCGGGATCGAGCAGGTGCCCGACCCGACGGCCCGTGCGGCGCTCCTCGGAGGGATCGTGCGCGGCCTGACCGAGGCGTCACCGACGGCGGGCTGAGACGCCAGCACTGCAGCGCCGGGGAGCCCCCTCCGCAGCGACCGTTGCCCTTGACGTCGTGGTGGCCGACGCGAAACCTGGCTGCCCGACCGGTTGGACGCCGCGGCCGATACCACGGCCGCCGAACAGATGGCGGCGTCCGTCGCCACCGGCCGTCCCTACCCAGGTCCGCGCCGAGCCGTCAACGGCGCACCTGCCACCGAGACGGCGAGCCGCCCGGCCGCGTGGCAGCGTGACCGATCCGGGCTCAGCGGCCCGAGGGAGCGGGCGCGCGGCGCACCTGGCCGGTCACCGATCCACCGTCCACGACGAACTCCGATCCGGTGGAGAAGCTGGCCTCCTCGCTGGCGAGGAACACGACCAGCGCCGCCACCTCCTCGGGCTCACCCATCCGCGGGATCGGCTGGACGGCGAGCACCTGGTCGCGCACGGCGGCCATGGCCGGGTCGGTCACCTCGGTCATCGGCGTGCGGGTGACTCCCGGGTGCACCGAGTTGACGCGGATGCCGTCCCGGGCGAGCTCGAGCGCGGCGCTCTTGGTCAGGCCGCGCACACCCCACTTGCTGGCCGTGTACGCCGCCTGCATGGGGAGTCCCACCAGCCCGGACACGGAGGAGATGTTGACGATCGCCCCGCCGCCGGCACGACGGAGCGACGGGATCGCCGCGCGCATGCCGAGGAAGACCCCGGTGAGGTTGACGCCGAGCACCTCGTGCCAGGCCGCCGGATCCATGCCGGCGAGCGGTCCCCAGCGCATGATGCCGGCGTTGTTCACGAGCACACCCACGGGCCCGAAGGCGGACTCCGCGACGGCGACCGCGTCGCGCCACTGGTCGGGGTCGGTCACGTCCAGGTGCACGAAGCGCGCCCGCTCCTCGCCCAGCTCGGTCACGACCTTGGCGCCCTCGACGTCGAGCACGTCCCCGATGACGACGTGGCCGCCTTCCTCGACGACCCTGCGCGCGACGACCGCGCCGATGCCTCGTGCGCCGCCGCTCACCAGAGCCGTCCGACCGTCCAGCTTTCCCATGGTCCCTCCCGGCAGGGCTGCGGGGTCGTACCCGCCGGGGCCCACTGCTGCGGTCGGCCGAGCGGGTCTGATCCGACAGTCTCGGCCCCGGCGCCGTGCCCGACCAGGTGTACCCGCGCCCGGACCTCACAGGCCGGTGTCCGGATCCCACGACGGCGAGCAGGACCGGGGTAGGGGTCCGGCGACGTCGGCGGTCGCGGCGAGTGCGGTCATGGTGCTGCTCGCGCGGCTGGGACACCCGACGATCGGCCTGGTCGTCGCGACCATCGCGGGCGCGGCGCTCCCCCTGCTCGCGCGGTGGCGCGGCTGGCACCTGCCCGAGGCCTACGTGTGGCGGGCCCGGCGGCGTTCGCCCCGGCGGTGACGGGCGTCGGGCTTGGCACCGCAGGTGGACGGCGCAGGACCCCGGCAGCTGTCCCATCGCAGGCCCGTCGGGGTGCATCTCGGGAACCCCACGGGGGCGCAGAGCCGATTAGCCTGACCCCTCGAGCCCAGCTCGATGGGGGCATCTGACATGGTGAGCGTGCAGGCCAGAACGGACACCCGGCATCGACGAACGACCTGCGTGCGCGCCTGAGACGCGCCGTGCTCTCCGGGGAATGGGTGGACCTCGGCTGCGACGACGACCTCCTCCCCGCTCCGGCAGAAGGCCCATGGGGCCCACGGACGTGGATTCCTGCGGAGCTGGTCCGGGAGCTCCTGACACGGCCGGCATCCGATGAGGTCCCGCGAGTCCTGAGGATCAGGCGGGCTGAGATCGTGGGCGACCTCGACCTGGAGTTCGCCGAGCTGACCTGCCCGGTGCAATTCCTGGAGTGCCGCCTCGGTGCCGTGAACCTCTCCGGAGCACAGGGCTCCACGATCTCGTTCGACCGGAGCCTGCTCTCCTCTCTCTGGGCGCGCGGCCTCCACGCAACACAGGACGTTCGGCTCACGGGCGTTCAGTGCATCGAATCCGTGCGCCTCGGTGACGCGAAGGTCGACGGCAACCTGTGGTGCAACGGGACCACCTTCTCGCTGCGGGATCGGAGCAGCCGACCCCTGCGGGGCAGGGGCCGGCTGCCGACGGAGGAGAGCGCTCCGGCGCTGGAAGCGGACAATCTCCAGGTAGGCCACGACATGCTGTGCAACGACATGTCGACGAACGGCAGAGTCCATCTGACTGGCGCCCACGTCGACGGCCGGCTCGTGTGCACCGGCGCCAGACTGCGCGGGAGGCACGGTGGCCCCGCCCTGCTCGCCGACCGCTTGACGGTCGGCGTGGCGATGTCCTGCAACGACGGCTTCGAAGCACGTGGCCTGGTCAGCTTGGTGGGCGCCAGCGTCGGCGGGCACCTGGACTGCGAAGGCGGAACCTTCATCAACCCCTGGGGCCAGGCAGCGCTGTACGCGGACTTCCTCACTGGGGACGGCAACATGTACTGCTCACAGGGCTTCCGCGCCAACGGCGCGGTTGCCCTGGTGGGAGCCAAGATCAGGGGAGACCTGGATCTCAGCGGAGCCGGCCTCGGCTCCGATGCCGAGAGCCCCGCTCTGTACCTCGGATCGTTGGAGGTGGGCGAGAGGCTCGTGATGTGCCCGGCACACTGCGAGGGAACGGTCGACCTCCGAGACGCTCGGTGCAGGACCTTCGTCGACAACCACGTGGCCTGGCAGTCGGAGATGCTGCTCCGCGGCTTCACCTACGTCGACATCCTGCGGGCGCCCGCTGACGATCCCGAAGGTTGGCGCTCGGCCGTCATCCGTTCGACCCTTCGCCGCAGACCCGAGGACAGGGTCGCCTGGTTGTCACGTCAACCTGGGGACTTCATCCCACAACCCTACGAACAACTCGCCTCCGTCTACCGAGCCCAAGGGCATGAATCGATGGCGCGGAGAGTCGGTCTGGCCAAGCATCGCCATCGGCGCAGAACGCTTCCGCCGATGTCCAGAGTCGGCAGTGCGGTACTGGATGCGACGGTCGGATACGGCTACCGCGCCTGGCTGGCCGGCCCGTGGCTCCTCGGGGTGTTCCTGGCGGCGAGCATCTCCTTCGCAGCCCTGTATCCCGACGGCTTCACCACCAAGAGAGGAGCCGGAGAATTCGACCCCTGGCTGTATGCCGCGGACCACCTGCTACCGGTTCTGTCCCTCAGCCAGCACAACGACTTCGCCCCGCAGGGGCTCGCCTCTGTGCTGGTGGTGACCTGCACCGTCGTCGGGTGGCTGCTGACGTCCGTGTTCGTCCTGTCCCTCACCGGCGTCATCCGGCGGGATTGAGCACGTCGGTCCTGCTGCGACCCGAGGTGGTCCACACCGTGGACCACCTCGATCGCCGGCCGGGGCAGTCCCTGACGCCATGAGTCCTGGGGAGAACTCAGCACGTTCCGGGTTGTCGAGAACGTGGCGCCGGCGCCGTCCTGGGGACATCAGTGGCCACGACAGGCCGCGCGACGGAGAAGGAGAACCACCATGGCGATCCAGCGGATGGAACACGTCAGCGTCGTCGTCGACGACCTCGAGGCCGCCAAGGCGTTCTTCTTCCAGCTCGGGATGGAGCTGGAGGGCGAGGCGCCGATCGAGGGACGTTGGGTGGACCGCGTCAACGGGCTCGACGGCGTCCGGGTCGACATCGCGATGATGCGGACCCCGGACGGCCACGGCCGGCTCGAGCTGACGAAGTTCCACACCCCGAAGGCGATCAGCGCTGAGCCGGAGAACGCACTGGGGAACACGCTGGGCCTACGTAGCGTCATGTTCGCCGTCGACGACATCGACGCCACTGTCGCCGGCCTGCGGGCCCACGGCGCGCAACTCGTCGGCGAGGTGGTGCAGTACCAGGACAGCTACCGGCTCTGCTACGTCCGCGGTCCCGAGGGGATCATCGTCGCGTTGGCCGAGCAGCTCAGCTGACCCCGGGCTCGCACCGCGCGCCGCTGCCGTAGTGGTGCCAGCTCGGGCACTGCGGCGGTCCCGGGACCACCCAGGACGCCGAGCGCCGCAGCCGGGAGGACCAGCACCGACAGCAGCCCGCCGAACGCCAGCACTGTGGCCTTGGGAGCGGACGGCCGGCCGGTCTCCGTGCCGGTCGCGCGGCCGTGACCAGGAAGGGCAGGGAGGTGGCCTGCAGCAGCCCGGCGGCGACGGCCCGCCCGCCCCCGGGGAGCGGCGGTACAGCACCGCGGGCAGGCCGCGGACGACGAGCAGCGCGACCAGGAACACCGGCACCTGCAGCAGCCCGTCGGCTCCTCCAGCCGGCCCCGCAGGTCCAGCCGCACCCCTGGACGCGCCGTCACGGCCTGACCGGCACCGGACGCCCGACGTCGAGGGCCCCGGAGCGGCAGGCGAGCCGGAGCCGTGACCCGGTGGGCCGAACCGGCCTCGCCGCGGCCCCGCCCGTCCGCCGGAGGACCTGTCGCAGCGCGCCTGCCCGGGACGGATCTCGCCCCGTCGACTCCGTCGGGTGACCACGGAGTCCGGTCCCCTCGTGTATCAGGGCTCGGTTCGGCCGTCTCTTGTCCGTGTTCTCGCCCCGTGCTCACCCGGAGATGGTCATGCAGACTCCGTCCACCGTCCTCGCCCCTGCGCCGCGCCGCGCCGCCGACCAGGAGGTCCGTCTCCCCGGGGACCTGGTGGACCGGATCGTCCGCACGACGACCACGGTGCACGCTGCCGGGCTGAAGTCCTTCGGGCTGCTCGTCGCGGACCCGTCGGCCCCCGGCTTCCCCTTCACCGCGACGGATGTCGTCTTCTTCGACCCGGCGAGGAACCAGCGGAACGACCCGGAGCTGCGGCCTGCCTTCGAGGCGCAGGGCGCGTACTTCCGCACCTACGACGACGCCGGTTTCGTCGCCGACCCGGCCGAGGTGCTGGAGGTCCACCGCTGGTTGGACGCCTCCGCCCTGGAGGCGGTCGCCCTCTTCCACGTGCACCGCCGCCAGCCGGCCAACTTCTCCCTCATCGACTTCCGGCTGCACAACCCGGCCTACGCGTGGCACCTGATCATCTCGCTGCGCGATCCGGCGCACCCGGACCTGCGACCGTTCGCGGTGCGGAAGGACCCCCTCTCCGAGTTCGGCATCGGCGCGCAGGACGACAACGAGAGCAGCGAGCAGTCCTACACGGGCCCCGAGGTCACCGAGCTCCGGCTCGTCGTCGACGCCACGGGGGACGTCGGTGCACCGGTGTCCCCGCCTGCCGCCTGACCCGCTCCGGGCTCGGGATCCCGCGCCGTCGGTCCGCCCCGGAGCGCCGGGCGCGTGCGTGCGGGACGCGACGGCTGCGTGGCGGTCGGTGTCCGGGGTGCGGCAGGGTCCAGCGGTCCGGGTCATCTCCGCGTTCCGGGAGACCGGACCACCATGACGGGGCAGGGCGCGGCCGTGACGGCGTGCAGACCGACCGACCCGAGCAACAGCCCGGCCCACCCCGAGCGCCCGCGCGACCCCACGACCAGCAGGTCGGCGCCCTCGGCGACATCGAGCAGGACGTCCCAGTCGATCCCCTCGCGGGCTTCCGCGCGGACCCGGTCGCCGGGGCGGGCGTCCAGCCCAGCACCCCGCAGGCTCTCGCGCAGCGTCGCCTCCGCCTGCTCCGCCAGCGTGCTGTCCGGTACGACCCAGGGCAGGCCGCCGTACCCGGACACGGTGTCGGCCCAGGCATGGACGACGTGCAGTTCCGCGTCGCGCAGTTCCGCCTCGGCGCGGGCGAGGCGGACCGCGGCGACCGAGTGCTCGGAACCGTCCACGCCCACGACGACCCGCCGGAGCTCCGGGGTCCTCTCCCCCGGGTCGTCGCCGCGGACGACGACGACCGGGCACGCCGCGTACTGGGCGCACTGCTGGCTCACCGAGCCCACCAACAGCCCCCGCACGCCGCCCAGGCCGCGCGAGCCCACGACCAGCAACCCGTCGTCCCCGGCGAGGTCGATCAGCGACCCCGCGGGGTGGCCGTACCGGACCTCGGTGGCGACCGGTGTCGCCGAGGTCCCCGTGGCCTGTGCCGCCTCGGCGGCGTCGCTCCGCATCCGGTCCTCGACGGCCCGCTCGAACTCCGAGACGGTCGTGGGCCCGTCACCGTCGTCTCCCGGCCGTCCGCCGCTCCAGACCGTGACCGCGCGGACCCCGACCCGGCGCAGTCGCGCCTCTCGCAGCGCCCACGCCAGCGCCCGGCCGGACCCGTCGGATCCGTCGACGCCCACGACGACCTCACGGACGTCGTCGCCCCGCTGCGTCATCGGGCGCGAGAGGGGGCCGACGCCGATCCGGCACCCGAGCGCACCACGGCGACAGGGCACGGCGCGTGCCGGACGCCCCGGTCGCTGACCGAGCCGAGCACGAGCCCTGCGGAGCCGGCACGGGCGGCCGACGGCAGCGCCTCCTGCGCGCACCGCGACCCGTCATGCCCGACCAGTACCTCACCGGGGCCGTCGGCCACCCGGGTCCCGCCCTCGTCCCACTCTTCGTCGCTCTGCTCGGTCACGAAGCGAACCTAAGGTCATCGGGAGACGACGTCCCGTGACCCAAGGACCCGTGGGCCCGGGCCCTTGGTCCCAGGTCCCGCAGTCGACTCAGGTGTGCAGGACCGCCGCACCGCCGAAGCGCCCGTGGGCCAGGTCCGACAGCGCCCGCGGAGCGTCGTCCATGGCGTAGGCGACGGTGGTGGCACGGACGCCCAGGCGGCCCGCCAGCCGGAGGAACTCCTCGCCGTCGCGGCGGGTGTTGGCGGTGACGCTGCGCAGCCGGCGCTCCAGGAACAGCTCGGCGGTGTAGTCCAGCGCCGGGATGCGGGAGAGCCAGATGCCGGCGACGGCGAGCGTCGCGCCGCGGTCCAGTGCCCGCAGTGCGACCGGGACGAGGTCGCCGGCCGGGGCGAACAGGATGGCGCCGTCCAGCGGCTCGGGGGGCGCGTCGGTGGCACCGCCGACGGAGTCGACGCCGAGCTCGGCGGCCAACCGGCGGTTGTGTTCCCCCCGGGTGAGCACGTGCACCCGCAGGCCCTGCGCGAGCGCGACCTGGGCGGTGAGGTGGGCGCTGCCACCGAAGCCGTAGATGCCGAGCCGGCCGCCGGGTGGCACGTCGGCGCACCGGAGGGCCCGGTAGCCGATGAGGCCGGCGCACAGCAGCGGCGCGGCCTGCTCGTCGTCCAGCCCGTCCGGGAGCGGGTAGGCGAAGCCCTCGTCGACCAGGCAGGCGTCGGCGTAGCCACCGTCGAGGTCCCAGCCGGTGAAGACCGGTGCCGTGCAGAGGTTCTCCGCGCCGCGCCGGCAGAACCGGCAGCTGCCGTCGGTACCGCCCAGCCAGGGCACCCCGACCCGGTCCCCCACGGCGAACCGGGCAGTGCCCGGGCCGAGGGCCGCGACCCGGCCGACCACCTCGTGCCCCGGCGTCACCGCGGGCCGCCGGGGTGGCAGGTCGCCCTCGGCCAGGTGCAGGTCGGTGCGGCACACGCCGCAGCAGACGACGTCGACCCGCACCTGCCCCGGCCCGGGCACCGGCTCGCCCCGATCGACGCGCCGCAGGGGGCCGCCCTCGACCGGGCCCGGTACACCGACCACCCAGGCACGCACCGCTGTCCCCCTGCCTACGGGGTCAGACCCGCGCCGGGACGCCGGACGCCTGCTCGGGGACGGCGACGCGCGAGGGCTCGGGACGGACCACCAGCACCGGGCAGGAGGCGTGCACGGCGCAGTGCAGCGCCACCGAGCCGAGCACCATGCCGGTCAGGCGACTGCGGCTCCGGCTGCCCACGACGAGCAGCTCGGCGCCCTCTGCCCGGCGCACCAGCACCTCACCGGCCTGGCCCACCTCGGTGACCACGGAGACGTCCTGACCGAGCGGCGCGCCGAGGACCTCTGCCACGAGACGCTCGACACGCCGCCGGAACTCCGGCATGGACTCGTCGAAGGTCGGCGGCGGGACGACGGCGGCCACGTCGCTCCAGTACACGACCGGCTGGTACGTGGCGACCACCTCGAGTGCCGCTCCACGCCGCCTGGCCTCCTCGGCCGCCCGCCCCAGCGCGGTCCGGGACACCGGTGAGTCGTCGAACCCCACGACCACACGGGCGGCGACCGGCTGCAGCGGCGCGTGCACCACGACGACCGGACAGGGAGCGTGCGTCGTGCAGTGCAGTGCGACGGAGCCCAGCAGGGTGCTGCGGACGCCGCCCCGCCCGCGGCTGCCCACGACCAGCAGGCGCGCACCCCGGGCCAGTCGCACCAGGTGCTCGGCGGGCTCCCCGGCCGCGACCTCAAAGAAGACCTCGACGGCCGCGACCCGCGGCACCGCGGTCACCGCCGGGTCGCTCATCGCCCGGGCGACGAAGGCGCGGGCGCGGGCCCCGGTGTCCGACCGGAGGGTCTCGATCCGGCGGGCGTCGATCAGGAGCGGGTCGTGCCAGTAGTCGTCGACCGGGAAGGCGCTGACCACCTCGACGTCCGCGCCGGAGCGGGCGGCCTCCGCCAGGGCCCAGACCAGCGCGGCGAAGGCACCCGGGGAGCCGTCGACGCCCACCACGACCCGGGCGCTGTCCGGTGTCCCCGCCTCGCTGCCCACGCGTCGTGCCGTCCCCGTGTCCGTCGGCTCACTGGTCACGCCGCCCACCCCTGCCCTCTGCTCCGCTGCTGCCCTCTGCTCCGCTGCCTGGTTGCCGAGCCTGGCGCGGCACACCCGACGGGGGCTGCGGTCGGTCGGCCCCACCCCGCAGGACCTTCTACCCACGCGAGTGCGGCGCGAGCTCGGGCACGCAGGCGTGAAGACCCGTCCCCGGGCGGCAGGCGGATCGCGGACTCGAACCTGGCACGGCACCGTGTGCCGCTCCAGGGCCGGCCGGCGGCGGTTCCCCGGATCCCGCCGTAGCCGTGGCTACGGCCGGTCTGGCCGATGGCGACGGCCCCCCGGCTGCCCCTCCGCCCGCCGGAACGGGGCCGGGGGCGATTCCCCGTGCACGCGTGCGGCGGCGGCGTGCCGTTCCGACCCGCCGACGACGGCGCGGCGGTCGGGGTCGGAGGCGGCGCAAGCGGCGAGCAGAGCGGCGAGCGCGGTCGCAGCGGCGGCGAGGACGCGGTGGGCGCGGCGTGGTCAACGCACGGGGGTCTCCGAGACGGTGCAAAGGGCCACGCGGCAAGGCTGCGGCGGAACGGGCCCGCAGGCCCGCCCCGCCGCGGCATCCGGTCAGCCGCCGAGCTCGGTGAGCATCTGCTGCATCTCGGTGATCTCGGCGGTCTGGCTGTCGCGGATCGACTCGGCCAGTGCGATCGCGTCGGCGTTCCGCCCGCCGGCGATCTCGGTCTCGGCCATCTCGACCGCGCCCGTGTGGTGCTCGATCATCTGCTCGAGGAACAGCCGGTCGAAGTCGGTGCCGGTGGCGTTCATCAGCGCGTGCATGTCCTGCTCGGACACCATCCCGCCGTCCATGCCCACCATCCCGTCGTCCATGTGATCGGGGTCGGCGTCCCACTCGCCGAGCCAGCCGGACAGCGTCTCGATCTCCGGCTGCTGGGCCGCCTCGATGCGGGCGGCAAGGTCGAGGACGCGGGGGTCCTCGGCTCGATCCTCGGCCAGCCGGGCCATCTGGATGGCCTGCTGGTGGTGCGGGATCATGTTCCGGGCGAAGGCGACGTCGGTGTCGTTGACGGTGGCCTCGGCATCGTCCGGGGCGCTGGTCGAGGCGTCGGTGGTGCCCATCATCGGGCCGTCGTGCGCGGCGTCGGGATTGTCGTCGCCGCAGCCGGCGAGCAGCAGGGTGCCGGCGACGAGGGCGGCGGCCAGGCCGCCGAGGCGTGCGGTGGTGCGGTTCATGGTCGTGCGTCTCCTGACTGGTGCGTGGTCGAGGGTGTGCGCGGACCGCCTCCCCGCCGGCGGGTGCCGGGACGGGGCGGTCGGGCGGTCGGCCTAGATCCGCAGCAGGCAGAGCGCGGACAGACCCGGGGGTCGCGGCGTGCGCGACCTGAACCGGGCGCGGGCGTGCGTCAGCGCGGGCGAGGTCAGGTGCGCCAGTCGGGGTGCGAGCACGGCGAGCAGGACGGCGAGGCCGGCGGCGAGCACCGCCAGGCAGGCCGTCCACAGGTGTCCGGCCGCGTCGTGTGGCGCTCCACCGTGCCCAGCGGAGGCTGGAGCCGCGGTGACCGCGGTGTCGGGCGGTCCGGCGTGGCCGGCGCCGGTGGCGTGCACCGTGTCCGTCGGATCGGCGAGGATGGTGGGCGCTGTGGCGGGCAGCTGGGAGTGGATGGGGCCGAGCCCGGTCGCCCCGACGGCCGGATGGGAGGCGGAACCGGCGCCCTCGGCGGCCGCGGTGCACTGGGCGCCGTGCACGGTGAAGACGGCGGCCAGCAGCAGCAGGGCTGTCCACAGACGTACGGTCACGACTCCCCCTTCCTCAGAGGCCGGGCGGCCTTCCCGGTGGGTGCCGGGGAGGCCGCCGTCGCCGTCGTCAGCGGGCCACCGGTTCGGGCGCCGGCACAGCGGTGGTGGTGGCCGCGGGCGCCGGCGGGGCCGCGGGCAGCCGTAGCCGCTTGAGCAGCAGCGCGTTGACCGCGACCAGGACGCTGGACCCAGACATCGACAATGCCGCGATCTCCGGTCGCAGGACGAGTCCGAGCGCCGGCTCGAACACCCCGGCGGCGATCGGCAGCGCGATGGCGTTGTAGCCAACGGCCCAGCCCAGGTTCTGCCGCATCTTGCGCAGCGTGCCGCGGCCGATCGTCAGCGCGGTCGGGACGTCGAGCGGGTCGGAGCGCATCAGGACGACGTCTGCGGTCTCGATCGCCACGTCGGTGCCCGCCCCGATGGCGATGCCCAGGTCGGCCTGCGCCAACGCCGGAGCGTCGTTGACCCCGTCGCCGACCATCGCTACCCGCTTTCCGGCCCCCTGCAGCTCGGTGATCTTCGCGGCCTTGTCGCCGGGCAGGACCTCGGCGATGACGGTGTCGATGCCCAGCTGACCGGCGATCCGCCGGGCGGTGGCCTCGTTGTCGCCGCTGAGCATGACGACCTCGACGCCGGCCTCGCGCAGCGCGGCCACCGCGGCGGCCGAGGTCTCCCGCGCGGCGTCGGCGAGGGCGATCACACCGACGGCCCGGCCGTCGACGGCGACCAGGACCGCGGTGCGCCCGCTGCCCGCGAGCTCGTCCCGGCGCACACCGAGCGTCCCGAGGTCGACGCCCTCGTCGGCCATCAGCTTGGCGTTGCCGACCAGCACCCGCCGGCCGGCGACCTCGGCGGACGCGCCGTGGCCGGGCACGTTGCGGAACCCGGTGGCGGTCAGTGCCGGAACGTCGAGGGCGTCGGCGTGCCGGGCGACGGCGGCGGCGAGCGGGTGCTCCGACTCCCGCTCCACGGCGGCGGCCAGGGCCAGAACGTCGTCCGGCGCCATCCCGTCGACGACGACGTCGGTGAGCTCCGGCTCGCCCTTCGTCAGGGTGCCGGTCTTGTCCATCACCACGGTGTCGATGCGGGCCGAGGTCTCCAGTGCGGTGGCGTTCTTGAACAGCACGCCGCGCCGGGCGCCCAGCCCGGTGCCGACCATGATCGCCGTCGGCGTGGCCAGGCCCAGCGCGTCCGGGCAGGTGATCACCACGACCGTGATCGCGAACAGCATGGCCATGGCGAATGTCGCCCCGGCCAGCAGCCACACGGCCAGCGTGAGACCGCCGCCGATCAGTGCCACCAGCACCAGCCAGAACGCGGCCCGGTCGGCCAGCCGCTGACCGGGTGCCTTCGTGTTCTGCGCCTGCTGCACCATGGCGACGATCTGCGCCAGCGCGGTGTCGGCACCGACCTTCGTCGCGCGGGCCCGCAGCGTGCCGGTGGTGTTCACCGAGGCGCCGATGACCTCGTCGCCGGTCGCCTTGTGCACCGGCAGGCTCTCGCCGGTGACCATCGACTCGTCGACCTCCGAGTCGCCGTCCTCGACCACGCCGTCGACGGGGATCTTCGCGCCCGGCCGGACCAGCAGCAGGTCCCCGACCGCTACCTCGGCAGTCGGCACCTCCACCGGCTGCCCGTCGCGGATCACCACCGCGCGCGGCGGTGCCAGCTCCAGGAGCGCGCGGATGGCGTCGTTCGCCCCGCCGCGGGCGCGCATCTCGAACCAGTGCCCGAGCAGCACGAAGGCGGTGAGCACGGTGGCGGCCTCGTAGAACACCTCGCCACCACCGGTGAGCGTGATGACCAGGCTGTACAGCCATCCGGCCGCGACCGCGACGGCGACCAACACCATCATGTCTAGCGTCCGGGCGCGGAGCGCCCGCCAGGCCCCGTCGAAGAAGATCCAGGCCGAGTAGAAGACCACCGGCAGCGAGAGGACCAGCGAGAAGACGTCGTCCCGCAGGCCGAACGGCGCCGGGGTGGTGAAGCCGAACACCTCCCGGCCGATGGGTGACCACAGCAGGATCGGCACGGAGAGCACCGCTGCGACCAGGAAGCGGTTGCGCATGTCGCGGACCATGTCGTCCATCGACATGCCCGCGTGGTGCCCGCCGTGGCCCATCGCCTCCTGCGGCGTCATCCCGGCGGAGCCTTCGTGCCTCGCCTGGTGGCCGCCGTGGTCGGCGTCGTCCGGCGTCGCCTCCGCAGGGGCCTCCGTGGTGCGGTGGCGAAGGTGACCGGCCGCGCCGCCGTGTCGGGGTTCGATGGCCGGATCGCAGACGTGCTGCGGCACCGACTGGCCGGCGCAGTGGTAGCCGCACTCGCGCACCCAGCCGGACAGCGCGGCGACCGAGGCCTGCCGCGGGTCGTAGGTCACGACCGCGGTCTGCGCGACCGGGTTGGCCGCCACCGCCAGCACCCCGGGTCGCCGGCCGAGGACCCGCTCGACGACCGCCTTCTCCGTCGCCCAGTGCACTCCGGCGACCTCGAGCACGACCGTCTGCTGTTCCGTGCCCATCACCGCTCCTCGCTCGCGTCCGGCCTCTCGAGCCCTGCCCGCCATACCGTGCCCCGGGAGGGTATAAAATCCAAGGGGCACCGCCCGACCGCCGGGTACGCGCCGCCCGCCCGGTGGGGTTCCGTCGCGCAGTTCGTGGACGTCGGACGGCGGCCGGCGCCGGTCGACGTCGGCCGCCGGCTGCGGCCCTCGTCCTCGCTGATCTCGCTGCAGGCGAGGCGCTCGGCGAACAGCTCCTCCGAGGACACCGGCCGCCGCCGCGGTCGGCCGTCCGGGGCGACGCGGCGGTGAGCAGCCGGTCGGGGCGCAGTCGGCCACTGGTTCGACTCCGATCGAAGGACCGGCCATCAGGCCTCTCCTCCTGCCCGCACCGGTCAGCCGGACACGCTGCCCCCGGTCGGCCGGGAGTCGACAGGGCCGGACGGCCCCACGTGGAGGGGCCGTCCGCGGGTCACGCGGGACCGGCCATGGCCGAGCCCACCCGACAGCTCGTCCGCCCGGCGGGCACCTGCGCCGCTCGACCCCCTTCACGCAGCGCCGGAGGACCCGCGCGATCGGGCGCATCGACTCTGCTCCGCCGCACCGGCCGCACCTAGCGTCGGGCCTCGTCCTCGGGGTTCCAGCGCAGACGACGTGAGGTGGACTCGAATGGTCAGCGCGCCGGCGGACGTCCGCCAGAACCGGTCACCCCGGACCACCCGTCACCCCGGACCACCCGGAGCCGATTCGCACGTCGCGGGGGCGCTGAGCGGGGTCCGGGGCCGTCGAGCGCAGCACACCCCGACACATCGAGGAAAAGCCACCACCTCGTGACACCTCGATCCCCCGCCGGGAGTTCCACACGGAGAGGACCGTGAGATGGGAACGATCAGTCCCTTCACGGACAACAACCTGAACGAGCAGGGTTTCGAGTATCTCGACCAGGAGGCCAAGTCCCGGTATGCGTTGCCTCTGCGGTTCACACCGGCCGTCGCCACCACGCTGGTCGTGATCGGCCTGGTCCTCCGGTCCCCGGCCTGGCTCGCGTCAATGGCTCTGGTCGCCCTCAGTGGAGCTCTCTTC
Source organism: Geodermatophilus sp. SYSU D01176 (assembly GCF_054050015.1). Taxonomy (NCBI): domain Bacteria; kingdom Bacillati; phylum Actinomycetota; class Actinomycetes; order Geodermatophilales; family Geodermatophilaceae; genus Geodermatophilus; species Geodermatophilus sp. SYSU D01176. Next base: position 122,580 of record NZ_JBJGYN010000004.1, read on the forward strand.
CCCCGCGGCATGGTCATCGACCTGGTCTACAACTTCGGCGTTCGCCACCTGTTCGGCGCCCCCCCGCTGCCGCCGACACCGAAGCCGCGACGGTTCTCCTATGTCCTCTCCGCGAGTGCGTTGACGGGCTCCGCCCTGTCCTTCGCGTTCGAACTGCCGGTGTTGGGGTTCGTCCTCGGCGGATTCGTCGTCCTCGGGGCCGCGACCCTGACCACGACGCTCTGGTGTCTCGGCTCGTGGATCTACAGGATGGTCTTCGGCCGTCGTTCCGCAGCCGATCCTCGGTTCACCGTCCACCTCGGTCGGGCTCCCGTCGGGTAGGGAGCCTCGGCCACCGGACAGCGGGCCGAGGGAGCGACACCCCGTCGCGGTGTCGGACCTGAGCTCCGCTGAGTCAGTGCTCGTGCGGGGCGACCACCAGGGGCCGCTTGCGGGCGCCGTTCTGCCCGTCCGGATGCATACGCGGCGGAACGACGAAGGTCCCCTCTCCGGGCCTCACAGCGGGGGGGCGGCCGGATCAGCTGCCGGGCGGACGCGGCCGGCACGTCAGGCGGTCGCAGCCTCGAGGGACGACGTCCGGCTGCCCGCCGAGCGCACCACCATGACCGGGCACGGTGCGTGCATGGCGCAGTGCAGGGCCACCGAGCCCAGCAGGATGCCGCGCACCGGGCCGTGCCCGTGGCTGCCGACCACCAGCAGGTCCGCGCCGGTGGCCATGTGCACCAGCACGTCCTGCGCCGCACCCTCGACGACCTCGAGACGGACGTCGGGCACGGATGCGCCGGCCGGCCGCTCGGCGAGCACCTCGCGCACCACCACCTCCGCGGCGGCGCGGACCTCGGCGCGGACCTGCTCGGCCGTCGGGGTCAGGACGGAATAGAGGTCGGTCCAGTGGTCGGCCAGCACGTACGAGGCCACGACGTCCACTTCGGCCGTGGCCCGAGCGCCCTCGTCCACGGCCGCGGCGAGGGCCGCCCGGGCGGCGTCCGACCCGTCCAGGCCGACCACCACGCGGGCTCCTCCGCCGGTCCCCTGCGGCGTCGGGTGCACGACCACCACCGGGCACCGCGCATGGGTGACGCAGTGCAGGGCCACCGAGCCGAGCAGTGCGCTGCGGACCGCGCCCCGCCCACGGCTGCCGACCACGAGCAGGCCGGCGTCGTCGGACCGCTCGGTCAGCTCGACGGCGGCCGGGTCGGGAGCGGCCACGATCCGCGTCCGCACCGAGCCCGGGCCCCCGTCCACCGCGATGTCCTGCTGCCCGGCCACGTCGTGCAGCAGGTCCAGGGCCCGCTTCTCGGTGTCCTCCCGGATCCCGGCGAGGTCCCGGAAGGCGACCGGGGCACCGGTCATCCAGTACAGCTCGGCGGCGTAGCTGGCGACGAGCTCCAGGTCCGCTCCGCGTCGGGACGCCGCCGTCAGGGCGTACCGGAGGGCGTCCCGCGAGCCCGGCGAGCCGTCCACCCCCACGACCACCGTGCCGGTGCCCGCAGGTGGGGTGGCCGCGTCCGCGCCGATGTCCATGGGTCCTCCTCGGTCCTGCCCGGCGGGTCGCCGGGTCGTCGTCCCGCGACCCTGGACCGAGGCAGCCGGCACCGTCCGGGGCCGTGCGTCCCGCCCGGCAGGGACACACGTCCCTCCCCTGCGGAGGGAGGGACGGAGGTCCCGCCCCACGCCCGTCCGCCGACCCTGGGAGCCGACCGGCCGGGCTCCTAGCGTCCGGCGCAGGAACCCGCCGTGGAGGAGGAGCCGTGCAGGCCAGAGACGTCATGACCCGCGAGGTCGTCACCGTAGGACCGGAGACCCCTGCCAAGTACGCCGCTGAGGTCATGGCCGAGCACGGCTTCGCCGCACTGCCGGTCGTCGACGACGACGGCCAGCTCGTCGGCATCGTCGCCGAGGCCGACGTCCTGCGGGACCGGATGCCGCCGGACCCCCGGCTCCACCTGCGCCGGGACGACGGAGCGGAGGACAGGGCCGTGTCCCTGCTGGTGTGCGGGGTGATGACCTCCGACGTCCGGTGCGTCGAGCCCGTGGCGGACGTGGCCGACGTCGCGCGGGTCTTCGTCGACGAGCGGCTGCGCAGCGTGCCCGTGGTCGACGGTGGCCGGCTGGTGGGCATCGTGAGCCGTCGTGACCTGCTGCGGGCCCTGGTCCGCCCGGACGAGGAGATCCGCCACGAGCTGCTGCGCCTGGTGGAGGGCTACACCGGCGCCCTCGACGCCTGGGAGGTCACCGTCACCGAGGGCCTGGCCACCATCCGCCGCATCCGTGGCCGCCCCGAGCCGACGGCCGAGGTCGAGCAGCGGGCGCTGTCCGCTCTCGCCCGGACGGTCCGCGGGGTCGTGGGCGTCCGGGTCCTCCCGGCCGTGGACGTGCCGGCCCGGGACACCACCCGTGCCGCTGCCACGAACGCCTGAGGAGACGACGATGACGTCCCTCCCACGGTCCCGTCCCGTGGTCGTCGGCATCGACGACTCCGACGGCAGCCGGGCGGCTCTCGCGTTCGCGACCGAGGAGGCGCGGCGGCGGAACGCGCCCCTGCGACTGCTGCACGCGCTGTCCTGGCCGTTGCGCGGCACCGCCGCCGTCTCGCCGGACGCGCGACTGCGGGCGGCGCTCGAGGCCGGGGCGCAGACGCTCCTGCGCACGGCCGCGGGCGAGGCGGCCGACGTCCTCGGCCGTGACCGGGTCAGCTGGTCGGTCGCCGACGGCGATCCGGTCACGGCCCTGCGCACGGCCTCCTCCCAGGCGCAGCTGCTCGTGGTCGGCAGCCGGGGCGTGGGTGGCGTCGCCGGCCTGCTGCTGGGGTCCACCGCCAACGGGCTCGTGACCGACGCCGCCTGCCCGGTGGTCGTGCTGCCGGACCCGACGTCGGTCGTCGTCTCCCCGCGCACCTCGGTCGTCGCCGGTGTCGAGGGCCGTCCGGGGGACGAGGCGGTCCTCGCCTTCTCCTTCGCCGAGGCGGCGGCTCGCGGCACGGACCTGGTGGCGGTGCACGCCTGGCAGGACGCGGCCCTGGAGACGTCGTTCGAGTCGATGAGCCCGCTCGTCGACTGGGCCGGCGTGCTCCTCGACGAGGAGCGGGTGCTCGCCGAGGCTCTGGCCGGCTGGCGCGACAAGGAGCCCGACGTGCCCGTCCGGGAGGTCGTGATCCGGGAGCGCACCGCACGGGCGCTGGTGTCGGTGTCCTCGACCGCGGAGCTCCTGGTGGTGGGGCACCGCCACCGCCGGCCACTGGCCCGGCTCGGGTCGACGACCCACGGCGTCCTGCACCGGGCCGGGTGCCCCGTGGCGGTGGTCCCGGTCGCCACCGACGGCCACCGTGGCGCTGCCCGGGGCTCCGGCTGAAGATCCCGCCCGGAGGACCCCATGCCCACCACCGACCCCGACCGGGTCGTCGTGCCGCTCGACGACGACGAGTGCCGGGATCTCCTGTTCGGCGGCCGGCTCGGCCGGCTCGCCTTCACCCGGAACGCCCTCCCGGCGATCCAACCCGTCTGCTACTGCCTGCACGACGGCGAGGTGGTCATCCCGGCGCTGCCCGACAGCCCGTTCCTGCCGAGGACGCCGGGCACGGTGGTCGCCTTCGGGGTCGACACCCTCGACGGGGACACCGGGACGGGGTGGAGCGTGACCGTGGTCGGCCCGTCCCGAGCGGTCGACGACCCGGCAGAGACGGCGGTCCTCGACGCTCTGCCCTGGTCCCCCGCGAGGTGGACGGGCGACGGCCGGTACGTCGCACTGGAGATCGGGTTGCTGAGCGGGTGGCGTGCCGAGCCCCGTGCCACCTGACCGGCGTCCCCGGAGTCGCGCGCCCGGCTCTCCGGTGACCGGCGTCCCAGCCCTCCGCGGTACGACCGGGTTCCTCCCTGCGCCGCGACGTGCCAGTCTCGGTGGGGGGGTGACCACACGATGCCGACCCGGCAGCACGCCACTGGTCCGAACGGTCCGACCACCGACTCGCCGCTCGCCGGCATGCGGCTCACCGAGCTGCTCGAGGAGGTGCAGGACCGGCTGGCGGCGGTGTCCCGGAACCAGGCACGCGTCCAGCACCTGCTGGACGCCTTCCTCACCGTCTCCACGGGACTGGACCTCGAGGCGACCCTGCGGCGCATCGTCGAGGCGGCCACCGACCTCGTCGATGCACGCTACGGGGCACTGGGCGTGCTGGCGCCCGAGGGCGGGCTGGCGGCCTTCATCCACGTGGGCATCGACGACGAGCTGGCCGCACGGATGGGTCACCTACCCGAGGGCAAGGGCGTGCTCGGCCAGCTGATCACTGCGCCCTACCCCCTGCGCATCGCCGACCTCAGCCAGCACCCGGCCTCCGTGGGCTTCCCCCCGCACCACCCCGCGATGCACACCTTCCTCGGCGTCCCGGTCCTCGTCCGGGGCGAGGTCTTCGGCAACCTCTACCTGACGGAGAAGCGGAACGGCGAGTTCACCGCCGAGGACGAGGCAGTCCTCACCGCGCTCGCCGGTGCGGCCGGCATCGCCATCGACAACGCCCGTCTGTACGAGGAGGCCGAGGAGCGTCGGCGGTGGACGACCGCGATCTCCGAGGTGCGGGCCGGCCTGCTCGACGCCCCGTCGCCCGACGAGGCACTGCGCTTGGTGGCCACGCGGATCTGCGAGCTCACCCGAGCCGAGGGTGTCTGGATCGTCGTCGGCCCCTCCCCTGACGACGGCGCCTTCGACGTCCGGGTCCAGGTCGGAGAGGGCCTCGACGACCTGACCGGTCAGCGGTTGTCGGCCGAGGACAACCCGGTCCTCGAGGCGGTGGGGGCAGCCGATGGCGTCGTGGCCGTCGATCTCCGGGGGGTCGACCACCGGGGGCCCAACGCCCACGTGGACTGGGGGCCCTGCATCGCCGTCCCCCTCCGCGGCACCCACAGCGAGCAGGCCGTCGTCATCGCGGCGCGCCGTGCCGGGGCCCCGGCGTTCGACGCGACCACCACTCCCTTGGTCGCCGCCTTCGTCGACCAGTCGGCCGCCGCGCTCGACCTCGCCGCGCGTCAGCGGTTCGCGCGCCAGCTGGACGTGTACGAGGACCGCGACCGGATCGCCCGTGACCTGCACGACCACGTCATCCAGCGGGTGTTCGCCGCGGGCCTGAGCCTGCAGTCGGTCGTCCCCCGCATCCAGGACCCCGACGTCAAGCGCCGGATCGGCCAGGTGGTCGGACAGCTCGACGAGACCGTCCGGGACATCAGGACGACGATCTTCGACCTGCACAGCACCGCGGACGTCGACCGGTCGGCGAGCCTGCGGCGACGGGTGCTCGACATCGTCACCGAGACGGCCGAACCCGACCTGCGTCCGACCGTGCGCATGTCCGGCGCCGTGGACAACCTGATCACCGGCGAGCTGGCCGCCGACGTCGAGGCCGTCACCCGGGAGGCGGTGAGCAACGCCGCCCGGCACTCCGGCGCCGACCACGTCACCGTCACCCTCGACGTCACCGACGAGGTGGTGCTCGAGGTGACCGACGACGGGCGCGGCATCGACCCCCGCGCCGCCCGCAGCGGCCTGCGCAACCTGGAGGAGCGCGCCCTCCGGCGGGGCGGTGGGGCGAGCGCGGAGGCGCTGCCGGACGGCGGCACCCGGCTGCGCTGGTGGGCGCCCCTGCGCTGAGAGGGCCAGCCGGGTCAGCTGTGGTGCGACCCCGTAGAGGAGCCCCGCAGCTCGGTGGCGAGCACCGCAGCCTGGGTGCGGCGCTCCAGGCCGAGCTTGGCCAGCAGGTGGGACACGTAGTTCTTCACGGTCTTCTCGGCGAGGAACATGCGCTCACCGATCTGCCGGTTGGTCAGCCCCTCGCCGATGAGCTCCAGCACCGTGCGTTCCTGCTCGCTGAGCGCGGCCAGCGGGCCGGCCGGCTCGGCGGCCCGGCGCAGCCGCTCCATCACCGCGGTCGCGGCCGTGGGATCCAGCAGCGAGCCGCCGGCCGCCACCGCCCGCACGCCGCTGACGAGGTCCTGGCCGAGGATCTGCTTGAGCAGGTAGCCCGAGGCACCGGCCATGATCGCCTCGAAGAGCGCCTCGTCGTCGCTGTAGCTGGTCAGCATGATGACCTTGAGTTGCGGCATCTTCGAGCGCAGCTCGCGACAGACCGAGACGCCGTCCCCGTCGGGCAGCCGGACGTCGAGGATGGCGACGTCCGGCTTGAGGGCGGGCACCCGGGCGAGGGCCTCCGAGGCGTTCTTCGCCTCCCCGACCACGGTGATGCCCGGGTCGCCCTCCAGGATGTCGGCCACACCGCGACGGACCACCTCGTGGTCGTCGAGCAGGAAGACCTTGATCGCACCCGTTCCCTCGGTCACCAGCCACCCACTCCTCGCACCACCGCAACCGTGCCTCCCGCCAGCACGCTGCCGCGAGGCCGTCGCGACAGGCTAGGCCCGGCGACCGGCCCGGGCGGCAGGGACCAAGGTCCCTGCCGGGTAGGGACCCGCGCCCCTCCGTGCCGTCCCCGGGCCCACCTGTAGGGCCCTTGGTCACCAGGCGAGGAGGACCCTGGCCCTCGGCGCCCTGCTCGTCCACCGCGCACCGTCACGCCTGTGACCGAGCCGGATCTAGCCGCCCTCCGCCCGATGGGCGCGCACCCGGGCCGGGCCGTCTCCCGCCGGTCGGACGGACGCCCCCGAGCTGGGCGGCTGTCCGCCGGAGCGGCTCTCCTGGGAACCGGCGCGGTGGTCCTCGCGGCCCACGACCTGCCGGCCCCGGGGCACATCGGCTCCTCGGCGGTCACCACTCCCCCTGGCGCCGGAACCGTCACCCTCGCTGTCCTGGCCGTCGTCCTCCTCCTCGCCGCCCGGTCGATCCGCCACCGGCCGGCGGCCGGCCCGCTGGTGACCCTGGCCGCGTCCTCGGCGGTCGGGTACCTCGCGGTGGGAGCCGCGCTCGGGCCCGACCGGGCCGGACCGACGGACGACGTCGCAGAGACCCGGCCCCTGGCCCTGGCCGTCGCCTTCCTCGCCGCCGTCATGGCCGTCACCTCGTGGCGCGCGCTACCGGCCGGCTCGGTGACCCTGGAGCGCAGGACCCGGGTGCTGGTGGGCGTGCTCCTGCTCACCGCGGTGTGGGGGCTGCTCCTGGCGCGGCACCTCACGGTGCGGGTCCCTGCCGAGGGGATCCCCGTCCGGAGCGCCGACGCCCTCGCCGATCTGGTGGTCCTCCCCGCCGCGACCGCGGCCGGCGCCGCACTCCTGGCCCGTGTCGCCTGGGCCGCCGCAGCGGCGTTCGCCTCCTCCGGGTGCCTTGCTGTCGTCGGTCTGGTCGCGCTGGTCGAGGCGTGGTCCCGGAGCACGGGGACGCCCGCGGGTACCCCGTGGTCGGTCACGGCCCTGGCGGTCACCGCCGCCGTCCCCGCCGCGCTGTGCTGGACCGCTGTCGTCCGAACCGGGCGGCAGTTCTGGCGCGAACTGCCGGCCACTCCGGCGGTGCCGGTCCCCGCTCCGCGGCCCCGGCTCCTCCCCGTGCCTCGGAGCTCCCTGGACGACTCCGTGCCCGTGCCGGCGCCGACGTCGACCTCGACGTCGACGGTGGAGCGAAGGGCTCGCCGATCCGGGACCTAGGGCCCCGTCGCCGCAGGGCCGCCGTCCGCAGGATCGGCGTCAGTCCCGACACCACGCAGGAGCCTCACGATGACCACGGTCGAGACCCCCAGGGTCGGCGCCGAGCCCTACCCGGACGAGGAACTGGACCTCGACCTGCGGTGGTGGGCCACGGCCAACCACCTCACCGCCGCCCAGATCTACCTCCTGGCCAACCCGCTGCTGCGCGAGCCGCTGCGCCCGGAGCACGTCAAGCCGCGGCTGCTGGGCCACTGGGGCACCAGCCCCGGGCTGACGTTGGTCTACACGCTGCTCAACCGGCTGATCCGCCAGACCGGGCAGCAGGCCCTGCTCGTCACCGGCCCCGGCCACGGCGGCCCCGCGGTCCTTGCCGGGGCCTACCTGGACGGCACCTACAGCGAGGTGCACCCCGACGTGTCGGCCGACCTGGCCGGGCTGACCCGGCTGGTGCGACAGTTCTCCACGCCGGGCGGCGTGAGCAGCCACGCCGGCGTCCACGTCCCGGGCAGCATCCACGAGGGCGGCGAGCTCGGCTACGCGCTGCTGCACGCGGCGGGCGCCGCCTTCGACGACCCCGACCTCCTCGTGGCCTGCGTGGTCGGGGACGGCGAGGCCGAGACCGGGCCGCTGGCCGCCTCGTGGCGCCTGCCGGCGTTCCTGAACCCCCGCCGCGACGGCGCCGTCCTGCCGATCCTGCACGTCAACGGCTACAAGATCTCCGGTCCCACCATGCTCGGCCGCAGCAGCGACGCCGACGTGAGCGCCTACCTGCACAGCCAGGGCTGGGACCCGGTCGTCGTCGCCGGCGACGAACCGCGCGCCGTGTTCCGCGCGTTCGACGCCGCGCTGTCCGCCGCCTCCGCGCGGATCCGGGCCCTCCAGGACGAGGCGCGCGCCGGCCACGGCCGGGTGCCACTGCGCTGGCCGGCGATCGTGCTCCGCACCCCCAAGGGGTGGACGGGGCCGCGCACCGTGGACGGTGTCCCCGTGGAGGGGACGCACCGGTCCCACCAGGTGCCGCTGGGCCGCGTGCGCGAGGACCCGGCCCACCTGGCCCAGCTGGAGCGGTGGCTGCGCTCGTACCGGCCCGAGGACTCCTTCGACGCGGCGGGGCGGCTGGTGCCCGAGCTGGCCGCGCTCGTCCCGGACGGCGACCTCCGCCTCTCCGCGACGCCGCGCGCGGGGGGTCCCCGCTTCCGGGTCCGTCCGCTCCCCCTGCCCGACCTCGCCGACCACGCCCTGCCGGTGGCGGACCCCGGCGTCCTGCAGCACGAGACCACCCGGCCGCTGGGCGAGTACCTCCGCGACCTGCTCGTCCGCACGGGACGGGCGGACGGCGGTGGTGACTTCCGGCTGTTCTCGCCGGACGAGACGAACAGCAACCGGCTCGGCGCCGTCTTCGAGGCCACGGACCGGTGCTCGATGCTCCCGGTGCAGCCGGGCGACGAGGCGATCGGCCCGGACGGCCGGGTGATGGAGGTCCTCAGCGAGCACCTGTGCGAGGGCTGGCTGGAGGGCTACACCCTCACCGGCCGGCACGGCCTGTTCGCCACCTACGAGGCGTTCGCCATGGTCAGCGCCTCGATGGTCGTGCAGCACGCGAAGTGGCTGCAGACGGCGGCCACCGAACCCGGCCGCAGCCCGGTGCCCTCGCTGAACGTCCTCCTGACGAGCACGACCTGGCGCAATGACCACAACGGGTTCTCCCACCAGGGCCCGGGCCTGATCGACACCGTGGCGCCGCTGTCGCCCGATGTCACCCGCATCTGGCTCCCGCCCGACGCCAACAGCACGCTGGTCGTCGCCGAGGAGTGCCTGCGCAGCCGGGGCCGGGTGAACCTGGTCGTCGTCGACAAGCAGCGGCACCTGCAGTACCTCGACCTGGACGCCGCCCGGACCCTGGTCTCCGCAGGGGCGGCGGTGTGGGAGTGGGCCGGGACCGAGGACCCCGACCGCGCGCGTTCCGACCTGCCGGACGTCGTCCTCGCCGCGGCCGGCGACGTGCCCACGATGGAGGTGCTCGCCGCGGCGCAGTTGCTGCGCGCGCACGTCCCGCACCTGCGCATCCGGGTGGTGGACGTCGTCGACCTCATGGGGTTGCTGCCCCCGGGCGAGCACCCCGCGGCGTTCTCGCCGGAACGCTTCAGCGAGCTGTTCACCGACACCGTCGACGTCGTCTTCGCCTTCCACGGTCACCCGCGGGCGATCCACCCGCTGGTGCACGGCCGGCCGGACGTCGACCGCTTCCACGTCCGCGGCTTCACCGAGCACGGCACCACCACCACGCCGTTCGACATGGTGGTCCTCAACCGGATGAGCCGCTACGACCTGGTCCTGGAGGCGCTGCGCCGCTCGCGGCGGGTGCCGGAAGGTGGGGACGACCTGGCCCGGCTGTGCCGCGAGCAGCTGCGGCGGCACCGCGAGCACGTCGTCGAGGCGCTCGAGGACCTGCCCGAGGTCCGCGACTGGACCTGGCGCGGCGGCGACCGGTGACCGGCCCCGAGACCAGGGACGACCGGGCGGCGCTCGAGGAGATCCCCGTCGACGAGTGCTACCGGTTGCTGCGGACCCAGCAGGTCGGCCGGCTGGCCGTGAACGGCGAGCACCACCCGCTCGTCTTCCCGGTCAACTACGGCATGGACGGCGACACGATCGTCATCCGCACCGCACCGGGGACCAAGCTGAGCGCCGCCGCGCACGCCAACGTCACCTTCGAGGTCGACCAGATCGACCAGTTCGCCCGCCGGGGCTGGAGCGTGCTGGTCCGCGCGCTCGCCGAGGAGGTCACCGACGCCCACGGCCCCGACCTGGTGCGACGCACGCACGCCACGGACGTGCGCCCCTGGGCGCCCGGGGAGCACGGTCACTGGCTGCGGCTGATCCCCCACGACGTGACCGGCCGGCGGATCGTCCCCGGGGAGCTGCCGCCGCCCGTGGACCCTCGGGCGTACCTCTGAACTGCGAGCAGCAGCCCGGCGGCCCGCCGCGACCCGGCCGGTGGCCCCCGGTGCGCCGGCCGGCGACCCCGAGGCCTTCTTCGCCGGCAGCCCGGTGGGCAGGTCGGTCCTCCACCGGGTGACGGCGGTGCTCGACGCCGCCGGCGGCGCGGGAGTCCGCACCTCGTCCGGTCAGGTCGCGTTCCGTCGTCGGCGGGGCTTCGCCTGGCTCTGGCTGCCGGGCCGGTACCTCCGCGATCCCGCGGCGGAGGTCGTGCTGTCGATCGCGCTCGGCCGGCCGGATCCGTCCCCGCGGTGGAAGGAGGTGGTGCACCCCTCCCGGCGGCACTGGGTGCACCACCTCGAGGTCGGTGACCCGTCGGAGATCGACGACGAGGTGGCCGGCTGGTTGCGCGAGGCCGCCGACCGGGCCGAATGACCGACGGCGGACTCCCCAGCGCCGGCGGGTGGCCCGGCGGGCTGCTGCTGGGCGTCCTCTCCGAGGTGTGCAGGTTCGCTGGTCGGCCGGTGCGAGGTGCGGTGAGCGCCCAAGAGCCGGCCGGTGGTCCACGGAGTGACCACCGCGCTGTGCCGGCTGATTGCGTGGACTGCCGACTCGATTGCGCCCGCAGAGCGCGGGAAGAGCCGGCAGTGGAGTCGGGTCAGCCGACTCCGAAGCGCTGTGCGCGCGGTCGCTCGGGCCGGTGGTGGCCTCGCTCCACCGACCTCGGCGCATCGGCGGGGATGTCCCGAGCCTGTCTCCGGTCCATGACCCACGTCCCGCTCAGAGCAGCCCGCCGGCCCGAAGGTTGAGCACCAGCAGCAGCGTCACGAGCACCGCGCCGCCGAGGGTGGCCACGGCCAGCAGCACCCGGCGCACGCTCCAGCGCTGCACCCGGATCGGCGGGTGCGGTGGCAGCAGCGCGCGGAACTCCTCGACCATGTCGCCGTCGGCGTCGGTCAGCCTGCGGGCGAGCTGCCGCGGGATGGTCATCGAGCTGGTCGCGGCCAGCGCCTCGGCCAGCTCCTCCGGGGTGAAGAACGCCTGCGCCCGCTCGACGACCCGGCGGGGCCCGGCGACCAGGGCCAGGGTGAGCGCCATGTTGGCCAGGTCCACGGCCTGGCGCCACCACGACGGGCGTAGCTCCCCGAACGAGACGTCGACGAGGTAGACCCGGTCGCCGCGGGCCAGCACGTTGGAGGGCTTGATGTCGCGGTGGGCGGCACCCACCGCCCACAGCCGGCGGACCTGCCGCAGGGCGTCGTCGACGACCGCGTCGTCCACCCCGGAGTCGAGGACCTCGACCGCGTCGGGGACCAGCTCGGTCACCAGGAGGTACTCCCGACCGGGCACGACCTCGACCACGCCCACCGGCTCGGGTACCTGGACGCCGCCGTCCCGGAGCAGGCGGAGCATGTAGTCCTCGTGCTCGACGAGCCTGCGGACCGAGGAGAACGGCGCCTCGTCCTCCAGCCGGCCGTACCGGAGGACCCGGGCCCACTTGTACCAGCGGTCCGAGCGCAGGTGGGTGCTGGAGTAGAGCTTGCCGAACAGGTACTCCGGCGGCCCGTCCGCCAGCCGCAGCCGGCACGGGGTCGACCCCGCGGAGCCGTTCAGGCGGTAGGGCCGGATCTCGTCGATCTGGAGCCAGAGCTGGTCCCGGACGGCGGCGAGGATGCGCTGGGTCCGCGCCGGGTGCAGCCGCAGGTGGGCCCTGACCTGCCGGCGGTAGGTGACCGGGAAGGCGTGCTCCGGCGCGAAGAACCGGAACGCCAGAGCCGCCGCGGCGCAGCCGACGACCGCGCTGAGGAGGGCATCGGCGGGGGTGTCGAGCAGCAGCGCCACCCGGACCGTCGCCAGACCGCCGACCAGGCCGGCGACGACGAGCCAGCCCCAGCGGCGCGCCGGTCCCGACGGGGTCAGCACGAACAGACTCCCGGCAGCCACCGTGGCCAGCACGATCACCGGCCAGGCCGGGAGGACGATGCCGACCGCGGAGCCGGTCACGCCCTCCCGGACGTCACGGACCAGCGCCGCGTCGCCGGCGACCACCTGTGCGGTCGCGGCCACGAGCGAGATGCTGCCGACGTAGACCAGCAGGTGCCGCCACCGCGCCGTCCACACCAGGACCAGCACGGTCGGGATCCACAGCACGCGGTACCCCAGCACCTCGCCGATCCGGCCCACGTCCGTGGCCCACCCGGGCGGCCGCCCCAGCGGTGCCAGGAACTCCCGGACGGCCTGGTCGAGCCCGCCCAGGGCACGGGCCCATCCGCCCCCCAGCGCCAGCAGCACCACGGCGACGGCGAGGGCCGCCGTCCACGCCCAGGTGCCGGGGGGCGGACGACGGGGACGCAGCCGGTCCTTCCCGGACGGGCGACGGTGGCGGTCCTCCTCGGGCCAGGCCGGTCGCCGCGCGCCGATGACCGGGACGGGCGGCCGCCGGGGAAGGGTCCCCTCGGTCGCCGGCCCCACCTCCGCTCCCACCGCCGCGTCGCCGGTCACCGCGCCATGGTCCTCCGCCACCCGCCTGCATCCCAGGACCGGCGACACCCTTCGCCAGGGACGGAAGTCCCTGCCGGGGTGCCGGCCGGGCTCTCCGTCCCCTCCTGGCGGGACCTCCGGTACTGCGCCGGGTGCCGGCCGACCGGCCGCGTGGGACCGGCACCCGACGGTCCCGTCCCGAGGAGCAGCCATGACCACGACCGCGATCCGCAGCCCCGGCACCACGAGGACGTGGGTCTGCGAGCGAGGCGCGGCGGGTGTGCTGTCGCCGGTCGTCCCGGGCAGCTCGCCGCCGTCGGCGCAGCCGGCTCCGACCCGGGGGGGCGGACAGGTGACGACGGCGCGGACGGCACTCCGCCGGCTGCCCGCGCTGGTGGCCGCCACGGCGGCGGGGGTGGCGGCGGTGGGCCTGCTGCGGCGGCCGTCGGAGGTGCCCGTGCCCGTGGTGACCCCACGGGGTCAGGTGGCCCGGCTGGCCGGCAGCGGCCTCTACCGCCACGACACCGTCTTCACCGCCGCCGGCAACACCGCCGTCGACGCCGTCGTCCTCGCGCTGGGTGTGCCGCTGGTGGTGACCGCGTGGCTGCGGCAGCAGGCCGGCTCCCCACGGGCGTCGCTGCTGCTCACCGGCACGCTGGGCTACCTGCTGTACGTCTACGCGAACTATGCACTGGGGGTGGCCTACAACCCGCTCTACCTGGCCTACGTGACCCTGCTGGCGGCCGGCCTCTTCGGCTTCGTCGCCGCCTGCGCCGCCACCGACCGGGCCGTTCTGGCGATGGCCGCCGCGGACCCCGCCGTCCCGCACCGGGCGCTGTCCCGGTTCCTGTTCACCTGCGCGGCGGTGACCGCCGTGGTGTGGCTGCAGCCACTCGTCGCGGCGCTGCTGCAGGGCCGGGCCCCCGACCTGCTGGACGTCTACACCACGCCGGTGACCTACACGCTCGACCTCGCGGTCATCACCCCGGCGTCGGCGCTCGCCGGGTGGCTGGTGCGCCGCCGGGACCCCGTCGGGTACCTGCTGGCCGCGCCGCTGCTGGTCACGATCGTGCTGCTGCTGCCGACGATCACGCTGAGCACCGCTCTGCAGGCGGCCGCGGGCATCTCCTTCACCACCGCGGAGGTGATCGGCCCGATCGCCGGCTTCGGGTTCCTCGGCGGCGTCGGGACGTGGCTGCTGGTCCGCCTGCTCCGCGCCCTGCCGGCATCCGCGGTGCCGGCCAGCGGGGAGGCCGCGGCCGTCCCGCCGCGGAGGACGCCGAGGGCCGGAGGTCCCGGCCACGAGGGTCCCTCGGCACCGGGCGGGGCCGGTTCTCCCGCCTAGCGTCCGAGGACGTCCCCTCCCCCGGCTCCTGGACGGCAGACGTGCAGCGCATCGTGGTCCTGCTGGTGATCGCCCTGATCGGCGTGGCCGTAGCCCTGGTCGACGCCCTGCGCGACACCGACACCGACCTCGCCCTGCTCATGGGCGCGGTGGCGCTCGTCCAGGTCGCCGCCCTCCTCTCCGGCGTCCGGGGCCGGTCGGCCGTGGCCCTGCGCCCGGACCTGACCCGGTGGCTGCACCGGCAGGCGGCGGCCACGGGCGAGCCGGTGGAACGGCTGGCCGACCGCTGCGTCGCCGCCTACCGCGCGGGGCTCGTCGGGGACGAGGGGCTCGTCGGCGACCCGTCGAGCCGGTCGTGACCGTCCAAGCCGGCGCGACGACCCGCACCGCGGTCGTCCGGCTCTCCCCCGGCTCCCCGGCCCCACCCGGGCAGCTGGGCGGCAAGGGCGCCTCGCTCGACCGGCTCGTGCAGGGGGGCTTCCCGGTCCCCCCGACCGCCGTCGTTCCCGCGGACGCCTACCGCGCCGTCGCCGCGCACCCCTCCCTCGCCGGCCTGCTGACCCGGTTGCGCGACGGCGCGGTGGTCCCGGCCGCCGAGGTCGACGCCGCCTTCCGTGCGGTCCCGGTGCCCGCGGACCTGGCCGCGGACGTCGTCGCCGCGGCGCGGGAGGTCGCTGCCGGCCGGCGCCTGGCGGTGCGCTCCTCGGCGACGGTGGAGGACATGGCCGGCGCCTCCTTCGCCGGCCAGTACCGCTCCTCCCTGGACGTCGACCCCGACTCCGTGCTGGACGCCGTCCGGCTGACCTGGGCGTCGCTGTGGCACCCGGCGCCGTGCGCCTACCGGCGCGCGTGGGGCATCCCGAGCGAGGACGTCGCGATGCCCGCCGTGGTCATGCGGATGGTCCCCGCCCGGACGGCCGGCGTCGCCTTCACCGTCGACCCCGGAGGTGCGGCGGACCGGGTGCGCGTCGAGGTCGTGCCCGAGCTCGGTGAGGCGCTGGTCTCCGGCGCCCGCACCCCCGACGTCCACCTCCTCCCGCGGGACGGCTCCCCGGACGGCAGCTCTCCCCACGACAGCGTGCCCGCCGAGGTCCGGGAGACCGCCGCACTGGCCCTGCGCATCGAGGCGGCCGAGGGCGGCCGGCCGCAGGACGTGGAGTGGGCGTGGGACGGCGACCGCACCTGGGTGGTGCAGGCCCGCCCCATCACCACCGGCTTGGCGCGCGCCGACGACGGCTGCGACACCGCGCCCGACGACGCCGAGCTGACCACCGCCGGGATCGGCGAGACGCTGCCCGGGCTGCTGCCCCCGCTGGTCTGGGACGTCGGCTCCTTCCTCGTGGAGGAGGCCCTCCGGGAGGTGCTCGGCCGGTTGTGGGGGCTGCCGGCCGACCGGATCGGCCCGCACGAGCTGGTACGACGCGTGCACGGCCGCGCCGCCCTGGACCTCGGCCTGATGGAGGCGGCCGCCCGCGCGGTGCCCGGCGGGTCCGAGGCCGAGCTGGAGCGGCAGTACTTCGGTGCCGCGCTGCCCGGTGCGGACGAGGGGCGGCGGGCGCACTGGTGGCGCACCGTGCGCCCGGCGCTGCGGGCCGGCGCCGCGCGACGCCGGGCCGTTCCCGAGGCGGCGGTCGTCCTGGGCGCCGCCGACGCCGTCCTCGCCGATCCCCCGGCGCTCGAGGAGCAGCCGGACGACGCGCTGCTGGCCTACCGGCGCCGGCTGGTGGACGTGGGTGCCCGGGCCACGACCGTGGAGCTGGCGGTGGCGGCCGCCGCCGTCGGCACCTACCGGGAGCTGGAGGCCACGCTCGCCGGCCACCTCGGCGAGCAGGAGGCGGCCGCGGCGGCCCAGCGGGTCACCGCCGGGGCCGGGGGCTCCCGGAGCCGGTCGGTGGCCGCCTCCCGGTCGGTCTTCGCCGGGCCGACGTGGGCCGAGACCGGGACGGGGACGCCACAGCGCCGGGGGCCCGGCCACGCCGACCGGGAGACCGGCCGTGACGCCGCCCGCGAGGAGCTGGAGGAGCGGCTGCGCAGCCGGCCGCGGTGGCGGCGGGTCCGCGTCCTCACCGGGCAGGTGGTCGACGTCCGGATGCACGTGCTGCGCCGCCTGGTCACCGACGCCACCGAGGGCCTGGCGCGACGGGAGGACGTCAAGTCCGCCGTGCTCGCCCTCGGCGGCGAGGTGCGGCGCGTGCACCTGGAGATCGGACGGCGGCTCACCGCCGCCGGCGTGCTGCCCCACCCCGCGGACGTCGACCTGCTGCGGGACGCGGAGCTGCGGCCGGCGCTGGCCGGGAGCCCGCCCGCACCGGCCGAGCTGGCCCGCCGCCGCCGGTGGCTGGACCAGCGCGCACAGGACCCCCCGCTGCCGATGCGCTTCACCGGCGTCCCCGTGCAGGCGCCGCCCGAGGTGCCGCACGGGGACCGGCTGACCGGCTGGGCGGCCAGCCCGGGGCGGCACACCGCCCGGGCCCGCGTGCTCCGCGAGCCCGACCCGGACCGGCTGGCGCCCGGGGAGGTGCTGGTCGCCGCCGCCACCGACGCCGGCTGGTCACCGGTGTTCCTGCGCGCCGGGGCGATCGTGGTCGAGCGCGGCGGCCCGCTGTCCCACGCGGCGATCGTCGCCCGCGAGCTGGGGCTGCCGGCCGTGCTCAACCTGCCCGGTGCCACCGCCGTGCTCGACGGCCGCACGGTGACCGTGGACGGCGACACCGGGACCGTCGTCCTCCACCCGGAGGAGACCCCATGACCCGGCGGGTGCGGGAGGACTGGTGGGACGAGGGCGAGGGCGCGCAGATCTTCGTCCCGGCCATCATGGGCGCCGGCCTGCTGATCTCCGGCGTCACCCTGCTGCGCGACGCGCTGCACGGCCGCCGGCACCGGGGACGGGACCGGCAGACGGCCCTCCAGGCCCGCGCCGCGGCGCACTTCGTCCGGACCGGGCAGCCACCCGACACGGCCCTGGTCGCCGGGCTGCGCCCGCGCGTCCACTACCTGCTGCTGGCGCTGTCCGCGGGCGGCCTCGCGGTCTACGGCGCGCGCGGCGCGACCAAGAACTACGCCCCCGCCGAGGGGATGTTCGCCGGGCTGGCCTGGATGTACGCCGCGCTGCTGGTGCTCGTCGCCGGGCTGGCCGCGGTGGCGGCGTACTCCGCGGTGGCGCTGGTGACCTGGCCGGACCCGCCCCGCTGGGCGCGCCCGCTGCTCGCGACCACGCCGCTGGGCCAGGACCCCGCCGGCGAGCACCGCCGCGGCGTGCTGCTGCTGGGCTGGGCCGCGGTCCTCACGGCCGCCGCCGCGGTGCAGTTCCTGTTCACCACGGCCGGGGCGCCCCAGCTGCTGGCCGAGATCGACGACGAGGTCACCGCCCCGGTCGACCCGGCCGTCCCCTGGGAGCTCCTGGGCAGCGTGCCGGTCGCCGTCGCGGTGGCCGTCGTGGTCGGGTTCGCCGGAGGGCGCTGCCTCCCCTTCGCGCTCGGCCAGCTGGGGGTCGTCGCCGCCGCGCTGGCGGGGCACGCGCTGTTCGCCGACCGGCTGGAGCGGGCCTTCCCCCCCGACGGCCCGATGGCCGGGCTCACCGGGTCGCTGCCCAGCGCGCCGGTGCTCCAGGCGACCCTGGTCGCCGGGTTCCTCCCCCTGGCGGTGTACGTCCGCACCCGCCGCCGGGGTCCGGCGCTGGCCACCCTCGCGGCCACCGCGGCCGGGCTGCTCGTCGTATCGGTCCAGGTGGTGCGCGGCCGGCTGGCGTGGCCGTCCGACGCCTTCGCCGGTGTGCTGATCGGCGGCGCGCTCGTGCTGGCCACCTGGTGGGCGCTGGAGCGGCGCACGTGGCACCGTGCCTGCTCGGCGTGCCCGTGGGAGCTGCCCGGCGACGTCGTCCGTGGTCCCGGGCTGCTGCGGCTGGGGCCGGGCGAGGAGACCGCCGTCCGGCGGCTGGCGCGCGGGTGGCTGGCCGCGGCGCTCGTGCTGTTCGTCGGCCTGGCCCTGGTGGAGGGGCTGCCCACCGGTCCGGAGGGCGTCGCCATGGGCCCGCAGCTCGCGCGCACCCTCCAGCTGGCCCTGCTCGGTCTGGCCGCCGTCGCGCTGCTGGTGGCGCTGCGCTGGGAGGCCGCGGGTGCGGCGCTGGCCGCGTTCGCCGGCACCGGCCTGGCCGTCTTCGCCGCACTCGCCTACCAGCCGTGGGTCAGCCTGCTGGTCGCGGGGGTCTTCCTCGTGCCCGCCGTCGGGTTCTGGTTGGCGTGGCAGCACCGCCGCACGATGCGCTCGGTCGTCACCCTCGCGATGGTCACCGCGCTCCTCCTCGGCGGGATCCTCGGCGCCTCCGCCGAGGTGCACGACCAGTTCTTCGGGCCGGTGCACCCGCGCTCACCGCTGCTGGCGCTTCCCGCCGACGACGTGCGTTGGGCGTGGTCCGGCGGGGTGACCGGCCGGTCGGCCCAGGTGGTCGCCGAGCTGGACGGGCCGGCCGGGCGGGTGGGCCTGGTCGTCGAGCCGGAGGACGGCGGGCCCGTGGTCCGGTCGGCGGAGGTCGCACCGTCGGACGAGCACGTCGTCCGGCTGGCCGTCGACGGCCTGACCCCGGGTACCGCGTACCGGTGGGCGGTGGAGGTAGACGGCGCCCCCGACACCTCCCGCGGCACCGGCCGGTTCACCACCGCGCCGGAGGGGCCGGCCTCGTTCACCCTCGCGGTCGCGTCCTGCGCCCGCACGGGTTCGAGCGGCGCGGTCTTCGACGCCATCCGGGCGGTGGACCCGCTGCTGTTCCTGCACACCGGCGACTTCCACTACGGCAACGTCGGGACCGACGATCCCGCGGTGTTCGGCGACCGGTACGGCGACCAGCTCAGCGCGCCCGCGCAGGCGGCGCTCTACCGCGCGGTGCCGGTGGCCTACGTCTGGGGCGACCACGACTACGGGACGAACGACGCCGACGCCTCCTCCCCGTCCCGGCCCGCGGCGCGGGCGGCCTACCGCACGTACGTGCCGCACCACCCGCTGGCCGAGGGCGACGGCGGCGCCATCTACTCCGCCTTCACCGTCGGCCGGGTGCGCGTCGTGGTGACCGACAACCGCTCGGAGCGCACCGGCACCACGATGCTGGGCGCCCGGCAGCTGGCCTGGCTGCAGGAGGAGCTCGTCACCGCCGGCCAAGCGCACGCCGTCGTGCTGTGGGTGAACCCGGACCCGTGGGTCGCCCCGGCCGAACCCGGCCGCGACGACTGGGGCGGCTACGCCGACGAGCGGCGGCAGATCGCCGACACGATCGCCGCGGCGGGGATCGAGAACCTGGTCATGGTCAGCGGCGACGCGCACATGGTCGCGATCGACGACGGTGCGAACACCGACTACAGCAGCACGGGAGGCGGCGGCTTCCCCCTGCTGCACGCCGCCGCGCTGGACTCCCCCGGCGACGTGAAGGGCGGGCCGTACAGCGAGGGCACCTTCCCGGGCGCCGGGCAGTTCGGCACGGTCACCGTGACCGACGACGGCGGCGGCACGGTGCAGGTGGAGCTCGCCGGACGCACCTGGGACGGGCGGGAGCTGGTCTCCCTCACGACGACGCTGCCGGCGCCGGCCGGGTGACCAGCCGCGCGAACTGGTCCTCGAGGGCCGCGACGAGGAGCGGCAGGTCGGGGACGGCGTCCGCGTCCGCGACGGCGGTGACGGCCAGGGTGCCGGCGTAGGAGAGGGCCACGAAGGAGACGGTGACGTTCCCGGCGTCCCCGACCGCCACCGGGAGGATCTGCTCGACCGCTGCGCCGGCGCAGGGTGACCGGCCGGTCGGGGCCGCGCACGTCGCTCACCAGCGTGTGGAACCGCCGCTGGCGCCGCAGCCACCAGCGGTAGAGGCCGGTCGTCGCCAGGAACCGGAACAGCCGCCCCGCCGTGGCGATCAGCGGCGGGCCCGAGGCGGCCGCCCGCCCGGCCCGCACGGTGCCGGCGAACCGGCGCAGCCGGTCGGCCGGGGGCCCGCCGGTCGGGACGGCGACCACCAGCGGGGTCACCGCGTTGCCCAGGTCGTCCACCCGCGCCGTCCGGCGGGCGGCCACCGGGACCGCCACCGACAGGCCGTCGACCGACTCCCCCCGTGCCGCGAGCAGCGCCGCGAGTGCGCCGGTCACCGCGACCAGCAGCGCGTCGTTCACCGTCCCGCCGCAGTCGTGCGCCGCGGCCCGGAGGGCGGCGAGGTCGGCCCGGACCACGGCGAGGCGCCGGTGCCGTCCGGTCCGTGCCAGCAACGAGCAGCCGGCGGCGCGCGGCGGCACCATCCCGCCCGCGGCCGTGAGCGCCGCCCGCGCCTGCCGGGCGGTCGTGCGCCAGCGGGCCGCGCCGACGGCTCTCGAGCGCGCGGCGTCGGCAGCCAGCCGCCGCCAGGACGGCCGCGGGCGGGGGAAGCCGTCGACGGCGGGCGGGGGCGCCGCGCCGTCGACCAGGGAGGCCAGGACCGCGAGCCCTCCGACGCCGTCCACCAGCAGGTGGTGCAGCACGACCACCCGGCCGATCCGGCCGCCGGTCGGTCCGGTCACCACGACCGCCGCCCAGAGCGGCCGGTCCGGCGGCAGCGGCTCCGTGGCGACGGCGGCGGCCACGTCGAGCAGGGCCTGCTCCACGCCCGGCGCGGGACACGGGATCCGCCGGACGTGCCGGCCGGCGTCGGAGGATGGGTCGTCGACCCAGACCGGTCGGCCCCTGCCCGGGGGCACCCGCTGCAGCCGCTGGCGCAGCCGCGGCACGGCTGCCAGCCGCTCGGCCACCGCACGCTCGACCGCGAGCGGGTCGGCGCCCGGACCGAGGAGCTGCCCCCGGCCGGACCACGCCGGCCGGGGGCGCTCCGGCGTGATCCCGCCGAGGTACACCAGCGGCGGCCCGGAGCCCACCACCAGGTACGGCAGTCCCGGCGGGAGGACGCCGCTCCGTACCGGGCCCACGGCCGGTCAGCCCGCCGCTGGACCGGCCACCCCCGGCCCGCGCAGCGGCTGGTCGAGGGTCAGCTCGCCGACGTGCAGGCGCGCGATGTGCAGGTCCCCGACCTCCGCGCGACCGAGCGCCAGGCGACCCACGGCGAGCGCGCCGACCGCGAGCGCGCCGACGGCGAACGCCCCGGCCGCCAGTCCCCCGGTGGCCAGCGCGCCCATCGCCGCGGCCCGCAGGGCCACGGCCCGCAGCTGCACGTCCGGCTGTCGGGACCGGGACCGGACCCGCGGGCGGCGGGTCACCGCTCGTTCCCCGGGGTCGTCGTGCCGACCTGCGGCGTGTCGGCCGGGGCCGGGCGCGGCAACGGCGGCATCGCTGCCGGGCCGGGGGCCGGAGCCGGCGGCGGGCCGTATGACGCGTACGCCGGCCCGGCCGGACCCGAGCGGGCCCCGTGCACGGCCAGCGCGACGAGCAGTGCCCCGACGACTGCGAGCACCCCGCCGGTCACGAGCAGCCCGATCCAGATCCACGTCAGCGCGGGCACCGTGACGCCGGCGCGCGCGTCGACGTCCAGCCCCGCCGCGCCGTCGGCGCGCATCACCACGACCGTCCAGTCGCCGTCCGACGGCGTCCACTGCAGGGTCTGGGTGCCCGTGCCCTGCGCCCGGGCGATCCAGAAGTCCTCGTCCCCGGGGAGGGACGCCGGTGCCCCGCCGCGGATCTCGGTGGCGGTGCCGGGACCGCCGTCCGGGCCGAGTTCGTCGACCCGCCCGTGCCCGACACCGGCCAGGTACCGGTCGACGTCGGAGGCGCGGGCCACGCCCAGGAAGACCTCGGTCGCGGGCTCGGCCGCGGTGACCTCGACGCGGACGTCGCCGATGAACTCGTCGACCACCCACTCCTCGCCGGTGGTGTCCAGCGTGATGTCGTCGGAGACCAGCGCGTGGCCGGCGGTCGAGAGGTCGTCGGTCGCGGACCAGACGTAGCCGTCCTCGCGCTGGCTCGTGTCGGCCCACGCCAGCCCGACGCCGCCGACGAGCGGGCCCGTGGCGGCCAGGAGCAGCACCGCGCCGGCCACGACGGCCACCACCCGCCCGGCGGTCCACCGCTCCGGGGTCCGGTACCGCGGGGGCTGCGGCACGGGGACACCGGTGGCCGGCGGCGGGGCCGCGGGGCTCACCGGCGGCGGCCCCCCGGTCGGGCCCACGGGTCGCGTGCCGGGGTCGGCGCCGCCCATGTCGAGCCGGAACGGCGGGTACCGGTCGGTCATCAGGGCCACGTAGGCCGCGACCCGCAGCACCCACCGGTCCATGCCGAGGATGAAGTCGTACAGCGGCGTCGGATAGCGCCCGGTGAACAGCAGCACGATCCCGACGACGAGCGCCAGCAGCCCGATCAGTCCGCCGGCGCCCCAGCTGCTGTCCCAGCGCACCTCGTCCGCGTAACCCGTGCTGATCCAGATGCCGCCGCCGGCGAAGACGGCGAGCACCAGCCAGTGCGGGATGGCCAGCAGCCACGACTTGACCAGCACCAGCCCGCGGGACAGCCGCTCGGGGTACGGGACGTCCAGCCGGGCCGGGTAGTCCGGCACGTCGGCGAGGGTGAACGGCGGGTACCTGTCGGTGCCCAGGGCGGAATAGCCGTAGTAGTGCACCCGCCAGCTCCAGCGGAGCACCCCGACGTTGAAGTCGAACAGCGCCCGGGGGTAGCGCCCGGTGATGAGGATCGCGAACCAGGCGACCACGGTGAGCACGACGAAGGCGATCCAGAGGAACGCCAGCACGACGTAGTGCGGGATCAACAGGAACCACTTGACCAGCCACAGCCAGCGCGACAGCGGCGCGTCCATCGACGCGTCGACCCGCACCGGGTAGGGGGGATGGGTCTCGGTCACGGCACTCCTCCTCGACGTCGTCCGCTCGGACCGCGCGGTCACGGCGTCCGTCGGCGGACTGCCCTCGAGCCTTCGGCGGCTCCCGCGGCCCCGACACCGCCCTCGGTCCATGGGACGGCAGGCCGGAGGTCCCTGGCCGGTGCGGTGCACGCGCCACCGGGACCTGCGGGGTCGGCCGCGACGGGTCCACCGCCGCCGAGGACGGGACCTGCGCCCCTCGCCGCCGCGCTGCCGTGCCAGGACGCTCCGTACCGGCTGGCCCGGCGAGAGGAGCGCACGATGGCTGCCGAGGTCCCGTCACCTGCGTGGCGCCGGGTCCGGGCGTTCACGCTGGGCCGCGGTCCACTTAAGCGGAGCTCGGACCGCCTGCAGTTCGCCGCCCGGCTGGTGCTCGTCCTGCTCGTCCTCGTGTCGGTCCCGGTGGCGCTCACCGCCGGCACCGTCGTCCACGAGCAGCTGCAGTCGATGGCGGAGCGGCAGGCTGCTGAGCGCATCCGGGTGACCGCGGTCGCGCTCGAGGACGCACGACCCGTTCCGGAGGCCCGCTCGGGTGGGGGGCGACCCGAGACGGCGGTGCGGTGGGCGGCACCGGACGGCAGCCCCGGGGAGGGGCGGGTGTGGGCCCCGGCCGGCACGCGCGCCGGGGACACGGTCGACGCCTGGACGACCGCCGACGGCCGCCCGGCCGCCACGCCCTTGACCACGTTGCAGGTGATGCGCAGCACGATCGTCCTCGTCGGCCTCGGCTGGGCGGGCTCCGCCCTGGCGGTGGGGACGGCGTACGCGGTGCTGTGCTGGGCGCTGGACCGGCAGCGCGACCGGCGCTGGACCCGGGAGTGGGCGGCGATCGAGCCGACCTGGAGTCGCCGGGTGCCCTGACGGCTCCAGTCCGGCCGGACTCTGCCTACCGGCGGCGGAGGAGCCGGCGCAGCCACCCGCGAGGGCGGTCGGCCGTCCCCGCCCGGCCGGAGCGCGGCGCGGGTCGCTCCGACGGGGTCGCGTGGACCTCCTCGGCACGCGGCTCGGGGTGGGTGAGCCGCTCGTGGGCGAAGTAGTGCTGCAGGACGTCGGGGCCGGCGCGGTGGCCGCGTGCGGCCACGTCGTGCCGGGCCTCCCACTCCGCCATCCGCTTCTCCGCCTCGGTCATCTCGCGGGGCTCCCGCCGGGCGGACCGGTCCGCGGGCTGCTCGGGTCCGTCGAGCGTGGTCATCGGATCTCCTCGGGTGGTGCTCGTGAGCCCAGGCTCACCCACGGCGCCGGGCGCTCCGCAGGGCCCGAGGTCCCGCCCCGGGAGGCCCGACGCCCTGCGGTCGCGGCGGCCTGCGCCCCTCCCGGCCCGCGCCCGGGCCGAGCAGGCTGACCAGGACCGCTCGACGACGACGGGAGGCCGCGGTGGCACAGCGCCGTTGGAGTGACCTGGGGCCGCGGCAGCGGACCGTGGTGCTGACTGCGGGCGCCCTCCAGCTTGCGCTGGCCGTTCCCGCCTGGGCCGACCTGGCCCGCCGCCGGCCGGCCGAGGTGGTCGGGCGCAAGGGCGTGTGGGCCGCGGTGATCGCGGTCAACTGGATCGGCCCGCTGGCCTACCTGCGCTGGGGCCGCCGACGCTGAGTCCCGTCCGGGACGCCAGGCACACCGGACTGGACCGGAAGACCCTGCTCCGCCTGCCCCCCCGCGTGTGGACTCCCACCATGACCTCCGGCGCGGTCACCACCGCCGACCCCGGACAGCGAGCTGACCGCCCACGCCGGCCGGGACCGCGGCCGGTGCAGCGGCACCCGGTCGACCTGGTGCGGGTGGCGCTCGGGCTCGCCGTCCTGGGACTGGGCTTCCTCGTCGCCCAGCGGGGCCGGCTGCCGGTCTTCGAGCGGGACCTGTTCCAGCTGGTCAACGACCTGCCCGCGATGCTGTTCCCGGTCGTCTGGGCGGTGATGCAGCTGGGCAACGTCGTCACGGTGCCGGTCGTCGCCGGGGGGGCCGCGCTGACCCGCCGGTTCCGGATGGCGCGGGACGTGCTGATCTCGGGCGTCCTGGCCTACGTCGCCGCGGACCTGGTCAAGAGCGTGGTGCAGCGGGAGCGACCGGTGGGGTTGGTCGTCGAGGTCAACTTCCCGGAGGGGCCGGTGACCGGCCTCGGGTTCGTCTCCGGGCACTCCGCGGTCGCCGCGGCGGTGGCCACCGCGGCCGTGCCGTACCTGTCCCGCCGGGGCCGGCGGGTGGCGTGGGCGCTGGCGTGGACGGTGGCCCTGGGGCGCATCTACGTGGGCGCGCACCTGCCGCTGGACGTCGTCGGGGGGCTGGCCGTCGGGTGGGCGATCGGCTCGCTCGGGCACTGGGCATTCGGCGTGCCGCGGCGCGAGGTGCCGGCCGCCCGGGTGCAGCAGCTGCTCGAGCGCTTCGGCCTGCCGGTCCGCGAGCTGCGGCCGGCCTCGGTCCGGGCGCGCAGCTCGCACCCGTTCGAGGCGGTCGACGAGCGGGACGTGCGGCTGTACGTGAAGTTCCTCGAACCCGACCGGGCCGAGCGCGACTGGCTCTACCGGCTCTGGCGGCTGCTGGCCGTCCGCGACGTGAAGGACGCCGACGCCATCGCCCCGCTGGGCCAGCAGGCCGAGCACGAGGCGTTCGCGGCGATGACCGCCCGGCAGCGCGGGGTGTCCACCCCGCCCGTGCTGCTGGCACGGGGCACCGATCGAGGCGCGGTGGTCGTGCAGGACCACGTGACCGGCCGGGGGCTCGACGAGCTACCGGCCGGCGACCTCACGCCGGACCTGCTGGCCCGGGTGTGGCACCAGGTGGCGCTGCTGCGGGCCGCCCGGGTCGCCCACCACGACCTGGAGGCGTCCAGCGTCCTGGTGGACGCCCAGGGGCGGCCGTGGGTCGTCGACTTCGGCAACGCGCAGACCGGGGCGGACGACGACGCGCTGGCCGATGACGTCGCCGAGCTCATGGCCTCCCTCGCCCTGCGGGTCGACCCCGCGCTGGTCGTGGACTCCGCCGTCGACGCGCTCGGCCCCGACGCCGTCGCCGCGGCACTGCCCGGGCTGACTCCGATGAGCCTGTCGGCGGTCACCCGGGCCGGGATCCGGGAGGACCGCTCCCGGCTGGACCTGCTGCGAGGAGCGATCCGCCGCCGGCTGGACCTGCCCGACCCGGACCGCCCGGAGTACGGACCACCCGGGGCGGCCGCGCGGCTGGCCGTGGCGGCCGGGTCGGCCCTCGTGCTCGTCGGGGTGCCGCTGCTGGCCGGTGCGCCCGCGCTCCTGGAGTCGGTCGAGCGCGGCGGGTGGCGCTGGCTGGGTGCGGCCCTCGCGCTGGCCGTCCTGGCCCGCGCGGCGACCGCGGCCGCGGCGCTGATGACCGTGGACCGCCGGCTGGCGCTGGGCCGCACCTACGGCGCGACCACGGTGGCCGAGGCCGCGTCGTTGCTGCACGGCGGCGAGGGCTGGCGCCGGTCGGCCGCCCGGTTCCTCGAGCGGGCCGGCGTGTCGCCCGAGGAGTCGCGTCGGGCGGTCGACCGGTTCGTCGCGGGCGCGATCGTCGCCGCGGTGCTCGTCGCCGTCGCCACGCTGGTGCTGGCACTGGTGGAGGGGCGTCTCGGCGGCTGGCGGACCCCCGAGGCGCTGGTGCCCGCCGTCGCGGTGGGGCTCGGCGCCTGGGCGCTGGTCCTGGCCGGCCAGTGGCTCGCGCGCCGAGCGGACACCGGTCCGCACGTGCGCCGCCAGGTGACCCGGGTGCTGGGCGCCGGGCTCACCGCCCCGCGCCGGGCCCCGTGGCTGCGCGGCACGCAGCTGGGCTGGACGGTGGTCGGTGTGGCGCTGGAGGGCGCGGCCCTCGCCGCCGCGGTGCACGCCGTGGGCGGCTCGGTGCCGTTGCTGGCCACCGCGGCCGTGTACGGCGGGCTGCACCTGCTGTGGTCGGTGCTACCGGTGACCGCGGCACCCGGCGCCGCCGAGGTCGCTCTCGTCCTGGCACTCACCACACTGGGGGCTCCGCTGGCCGGCGCCTGCGCCGCCGCGCTCGTCTTCCGGCTGCTGGTGTTCTGGGTCCCGGCCGTGGTCGGCGCACTGTTGACCGCCCGGTTCGAGCACCGCTTCGGCGCATGAGCGCCGCCGCGCCCCCGGACCACCGGCGCCGTCCACTCCGCCAGGTGCTCACCGGGCCGGTGGGGCGATCCGTCCTGACGGTCGGTGTGGTGGTGGCGGTCTTCGCCGGCGTGCTGCCGCAGATCGCCGACTACTCCGCGGCCTGGGGACTCGTGCGCGACCTCACCGCGCTCGAGGTCGCCGGCATCGGCGGGATCGCGCTGGTCAACCTGTTCTCCTACGCGCCGCTCTGGATGGCGGCGATGCCCGGGCTGTCCC
Organism: Geodermatophilus sp. SYSU D01176; assembly: GCF_054050015.1. Lineage (NCBI taxonomy): Bacteria > Bacillati > Actinomycetota > Actinomycetes > Geodermatophilales > Geodermatophilaceae > Geodermatophilus > Geodermatophilus sp. SYSU D01176. The sequence continues at coordinate 150,090 of NZ_JBJGYN010000004.1, forward strand.
TCGGTCGCGCGGTGCTGTCCGACCAGGCCTCGACGGCGGTCTCGAACACCGTCCCCGTCGGTTTCGCGTTCGGCGTCGGCACCAACGTGGCGATGTACCACTCCTTCGGCTTCTCGCCCGCGGCGATCACCCGTGCCGTGGCGCTCACCGGCGTCTGGAACACCCTGGTCAAGCTCGCCACCCCCGCCGTCGCGCTGGCCGGGGTGGCGCTGGTCGGGGACGTCGACCCCTGGCTGGGCACCGCCGCCCTCGTCGGCAGCGGCGTCCTCCTGCTCGGCGTCGGCGCGCTCGTGGCGGTCCTGAGCCACGGCCGGGCCGCCGCGGTGCTGGCCGCGGCCGCCGAGCGGGCAGCCGGCCGGGCCGCTCGAGCGGTGCGCCGCCGGCCGCCGTCGGGCTGGGTGGCGCGCACCGACCGGTTCCGCAGCGACTCCCTCGACCTCGTCCGGCACCGCTGGCTGCACCTCACGGCCGCGGCGGTCGGGAGCCACGCGGCGCTGTTCCTCGTGCTGCTGACGTGCCTGCGCGCCGTCGGGGGGCCGGGCACGGACGTCCCCTGGGTGGTCGTCCTGGCCGTCTTCTCCCTCACCCGCCTGGTCACGCTCGTGCCGATCACCCCGGGCGCCCTGGGGGTCGCCGAGCTCAGCTACGTGGCCGGGCTGACCGCCGTCGGCGTGGACCCGGCCGCGGCCGCCGGAACGGTGCTGCTGTTCCGCTTCCTCACCTGGTTCCTCCCCATCCCGACGGGCGTCGTCACGTGGCTGCTCTGGCGGCACGGCGTGGGGCACGACCGGCCCGCACCGGTCGGGGCCGGCCCGTGAGCCCGCGACGGGCACCGGGAACGACCAGGGGGTACGGGAGGCGCCGGAGCGACGCCGTCACCCTGCTGGTCGCCACGGCGCTGACGGTGCTGTGCTCCTGGGCGGTCTCCTCGGGGGACGTCGGGCCCGTCGAGGAGGCGGTGTTCGACTGGGTGAACCAGTGGCCGGACTGGCTGGAGGAGCCCCTGTGGCTGGTCCAGCTGGTCGGGGTCCTGGGGATGCCGCTGCTGGTGGCGATCCCCGCGCTGGCGCTGCGCCGCTGGCGGCTGGTCCTCGCCCTGGCCCTGCTGGTCCCGCTCAAGCTGCTGGTGCACGGCGAGGTGGTCAAGGGCCTGGTCCAGCGGCAGCGGCCCGGGAGCACCCTCTCCGACGTGGTGCTGCGGGACGTGCCGTCGGCCGGCGTGGCCTATCCCTCCGGGCACGCGGTCATCACCGCGGGCATCGTCGTCGTGCTCGCTCCCTACGTGCGGCGGCGCTGGCTGGCCGTCCTGGTCGCCCTGGCGCTGCTGAACGCGGTGGCCCGGGTGTTCCTCGGCGCCCACGCACCGCTGGACGTCGTGGGCGGCGCCGCCCTCGGCGTGGCGATCGGCGCGGCGCTGAACCTGCTGGTCGGGGTGCCGGCGTCGGGCCGGGGTGCCGCTCGTCCCGGGACGGGGAGCCGTGCGTCCCTGCCCGCCCGGGGGGCGTGAGGGCTGGACCCGACCGGGAACCGGACCAGGCGGAGGACGGCCGAGGTCCGCCACACCCACGGGACCGTCGTGCCGCCGGGTCAGCCCAGCACCGACTCCAGTGTGGTGGCCGCGAGCAGCCGGGCCCACCACGGCCGTCGCGGGAGGGGGCCCGTCACGGCAGGGCGGGTACGGCGCCAGGCCCGCCGGGCCGGCCGGACCGCCATGGCGCCGCCCTTCATGCTGACCCAGCCGCCGGGGCCCATGGTCACGGTGGCCTTGGCCGCACTGGGCCGGCCGGCCAGGCGGCGCGCGATGATCACCCCGCCCACCACCAGCTCCGCCGTGGTGATGACCTTGGTGACGTCGACGACGGGGTGCCACCGCACCCGGCCGTCGCGGAGCACGAAGGCGCCCATCGGGCGACTGCCCGACATCTCCGCGTCGAAGCCGCTCCCCTCCCTGCCCACCCCGGCGCCGCGGGTCGCGGTGTGGCTTCGGGCCGCCGTCGCGGTGATCACGCTCGTCCCGTCCCGCTCGTACGGCGGGGCGAAGGCGAGGACCTGCCGCTCACTGCGGTCGGGAGCGGGAGGGGGCACGGCCATGGGATCTCCAGGTGTCGGGCGGTCACGGCCACGCTGGCAGAGCACGGCGGGGCCCGTACGGGCCGGAGGTCCCGACCCCGGACGTCCTTCGACCGGTGTGGGGAGTCGGCCTGCCCCGGAGCATCGCCGGAGCCCGAGACAGGCCGACCACGGAGAGGGGCGAGCGGCATGAGGATGCACACGGGGATCCTGGCGGTCGACGTGGTTCGAGCGGACGTCGTCGACGCCGGCCGGGTGGACCTCGTCGTGTCCCTCGCGGCCGGGCGGGACGTCCTCGTGGACGGCGGTGAGGCCGAGCTGGTCCGCACTCGGGCCCTCACCCGTCGGGAACGGAACTGGAACGGCGCCCGCTCCACCGTGAGCAGGCGGACGGAGTCCGTGCTCGGCCGGGTGGACCTCGGTGCGCCGGGCTCCCTGGCGGCCGGGCAGACCCAGCACGTGCACGCCGTGCTACCCGTCCCGGGGAGTGGCGAGGCCTCCGTGGCCGGCCGGCTGGTCCAGCAGGACTACGCCGTACGGGTGCGGTTCCGGACCGGGGAGCACGCGGTCGAGGCGACGAGGGGCATCCACGTCCCCCTGGCGCCCGACCCGTCCTCGCTCGGGGACGCACTCCCCGTGGTGGACGACGCCGGGGCCGCCGTCCTCGGCATCGAGGACGTGCCGCAGCGCCGGCTCCACGGCGGGGTCCCGGTGAGGGGCACGGTCGCGGTCGCCCCGATCGTCCCCGGGCACGCCCGCGGCGTGCGCGTGGACCTCCTGATGGTCGAGCACGTGTCGGCCGGGTCCGGGGAGCCGCTGCATGAGGACCTCGAGACCTCGACCGCGGTCGCCTCCGTACCGCCGGCGGAGCGCGTCGAGCTCGTGCCCGGCGAGGTCCTGCGGCTGCCGTTCACCCTGCACGTGCCGGACCACCTCCCGGCGCCGACCGTCCGGACGCCGGAGTTCGAGGTGCGCTGGGTGCTTCAGGCCGTCCTCGACCGCGCTCTGCGCCGCGATCCGCGCGTGATCCTCGACCTCGTGGCGACCACCACGGACTGACCCACCGTCCCGAGGCGGTCGACGGACCTCCGTCCCTCCCGTCCGGGACCCACCGACCCTGTGCCCGGCCGCGCCGCAGGCCGAGGCTCCTGGCGTACCGAGCCTCTGGAGCTGCCATGGACCACGTCACCACCCCGTTCCCGTACGCCCCCCGGGCGGACGCCCGGACCGTCGCACTCGAGGCAGCCGTCGACCAGGCGGTGCTCGCTCCCTCGGTGCACAACACGCAGCCGTGGACCTTCGTCCTGGGTCCCGACCGCGTCGAGGTGCGTGCCGACCGCAACCGGCAGCTCACCGTCATGGATCCGCTCGGCCGCGAGCTGGCGCAGAGCGTCGGGGCGGCGCTGTTCGACCTGCGCGTCGCCCTGTCGGCCCGCGGGTGGGCCGTGGCGGTGGACCGTCTCCCGCGGCCCGACGACCCGGACCTGCTGGCGGTGGTGCGCGCTGTCGAGGGTGCGCCCGACGCCTCCCTCGCCGAGTACGAGGCGGTCATCCCCCTCCGGCGGACCAACCGGCGTCCGCTGACCGGCGACCCCGTTCCCGACGACCTGCTCGGCCTGCTGGCGGCCCTCGCCGCAGCGGAGGACACGGTGCTGGTCCCGGTGCTGCGGGAGGACCAGCGCCGTCTGGTCGCCCGGCTGACCCAGCAGGCCGACGAGCTGCAGAACGCCGACCGCGCCTACCGGGCCGAGATCCGGCACTGGACGACCCGGCCGGCGGGGGAGGGCGACGGCGTGCCCGTGTCCGCGGTCCCGCGCGTGGAGGGCCTGTTCCGCGTCGACATGCCGCAGCGGGACTTCGACACCGGGGGTGAGGGCAGGCTGCCCGCGGATCCCGGCGACAGCGCCGAGCGCACGCTGGTGCTGCTGGCGACCCGCGCCGACCACCCGCTCGGCTGGCTGCGGTGCGGTGAGGCGCTGCAGCACGTGCTGCTCGAGCTGACCCGGCGCGGCTGGGTGGCCAGCCCGCTCCCGCAGGCCATCGAGGTCCCGCTCACCCGCACCCAGCTGCGGGCGGCCCTGACCTGGGACGCCCACCCGCAGATGCTGCTGAGGATCGGGCACGCCGAGGACCTCGTGGCGGCTCCGCGACGACGCCGCGGCGACGTCGTCCGCAACAGCACCCGGCCGCCCGAGCCACGCCGCGTCCGGACGGTCCCGACGCCACCGACCTGGCCGCCGGGACGACGGGAGCCCCGGCCCCCGCACCGCCCGGTGTCCGACGGCCGCGGGGGGACGACGTGGATCTGACGTCCCTCTCCTCTCCTGTGGCGGGCCGACGCGCTCACCGGCGTCCGGGTGGCAGGCGATGACGCGGGCGCGGCCGCGGGTGCTCGTGACGGCGGCGAGCAGGCACGGGTCGACCCACGAGATCGCCGACGCGCTCGCCCGCCGGCTGCAGGAGTCCGGGCTCACCGCGGGTGCCCTGCACGCCGAGAACCGACCCGACCCCGCCGCGTACGACGCCGTCGTCCTCGGGAGCGCCGTCTATCACGGCAGCTGGCTGGAGCCGGCCAAGGACCTCGCCCACCGGCACGCCGCCGTCCTGCGGGCCCGGCCGCTGTGGCTGTTCTCCAGCGGCCCGATCGGCGCGCCGCCGTACCCGCCGGACGAGCCGTACGACACCGCCACGCTCACCGCGCTGCTCGCTCCGCGCGGGCACCGCGTGTTCCCCGGGCGGCTCGAGCCGGCGCGGCTGAGCGCCCCCGAACGCGCCGTGGTGACCGCGATGCGGGCCCCGGTGGGTGACTTCCGGGACTGGGACGCCGTCCGGAGCTGGGCAGCGGAGATCGCGGCGGCGCTCTCCGGTGCCGACCTCCCGACGCCGGGGGCGTCGCGCTGACACCGCACCCGCTGCCCGTGGGGGACTCGCCCCCGGCGACGCCCGGGCGGGTGGGGACGCGGCGCTGGTCAGGGCCCGCCCACGACGGACGGCGCGGCCAGGGACGCGCCGATGGCGGCGCCCCAGGCCGTGGCCGCCGGCAGGTCGCGGAAGTCGCCCTCCGGTGCGTGCAGGGCCGCGACGACGGCCCGCTCGGGGAGGCCGAGGAGGGACCGCACGAGCCGCCCGGGGAACACCCGGTGCTCCCGGCACCGCGTCAGGGTGAGCATCTCGCCGACGTCCAGCAACTCCTCCGGTGGTCGAGGGGGCGTCCCCACCGGGCCGCTGGAGAACGCCCACACCGGGCGGTCCCACAGGTCGATGGCGCAGCGCAGGACGAACTCGCGGGCCTCCGCCAGCCAGTGCCCGTGGTAGACGGCGCTGCCGACCACGACGGCGTCGTAGCCGCGGATGGAGTCGACCTCGCGCGCGGCGCGCACCTCCACGGTTCCGCCCCCGGCCCGCCGGATCCCCTCGGCCACCGCCTCCGCGACGCCCTCCGTCCCCCCGTGCCGACTGGCGGCCGCGACCAGCACCCGAGTCGGGGCACCGCCGTCGTCCTGCCCCCCGGGCCCGTCCGACCGTGCAGGGAGCCGGTCCTCCCGGACGTCCACCAGCCGGGCCAGGCGGTCCATCACGGCCTCCTCGTCGACCGGGACGGCGAGCACGCGCAGCCCCGTCGCCACGAGCCGCTCGCTCGGCGACCCGGGGAACCGGGTGCTGCCGGGACGCAGCGGCAGCAGGCGCGCGCAGACCCGTTCGCGCACCTCGGCCGAGTTGACCCCGATGCCACCGGTGAACACCAGCGAGTCCCAGCCGTCCAGGGTCGTCACGGCGGCGGCGACGGCCATGGCCACGTCCCGGACGAACACCCGCACCGCCAGGTCCGCGGCCGCGTCCTCCGCCTCGAGCAGGGCCCGCAGGTCGGTCCGGCCGCCGGAGAGCCCGGCGACGCCCGACCGCCGGTTGAGCAGGTCCCGGACAGCCGCCGTCGAGCCCTCGCGGTGCACGAGCCGGAGCACGACCTCCGGGTCGAGGTCGCCGCTGCGGGTCAGCGACGGCACGCCCCCGGCCGGGCTGAGCGCCATGGTCGTGTGCCGGGGGATCCCGGAGTCGACGGCGGTGACGCTGCAGCCGCTGCCCAGGTGCACCACCACGGCGCGACCGAGGCCGGGCACCAGCTCGACGACGCTCTGCACGGCCAGCCCGTGGAACCCCCACCGCCGCAGCCCCGCACCGCGGGCGTCCGCCGGCAGCGGCAGGGCCACGGCCTCGTCGGGCAGCCGGTCGTGGACGCCGCTGTCCGGGACGAGCACCACCCGCGCCCGCGGCCACTGCCGGCCCGCCGCGTCGACCACGTCCAGCTGCCGGGGCAGGTGCAGCGGGTCGAGGTCGGCCTCGGCCCGCAGGCGGGCGAGCAGTGCGCCGCCGGCCGGGGCTACCCGGCGCAACACGGGGCTGCCGTGGACGATCCGGTGCGCCACGACGTCGGGCCGCAGGCCGTGCCGGGCGAGTGCCGCGGCGACCGCGGCGAGGACGTCGTCCCACCCGGCGCAGGAGCCGGCGTCCTCGAGGGGTGAGCCGGGGACCTCCACCGTGATGCGCCCGGCGCTCCCGTCGAGACCGGCGGCGTGCAGCCGCAGCCGCAGGGCCGGGTCGCGCACCGCCGCCTTGAGCGAGCTGGAACCGACGTTCAGGGACAGCACCACGGCGGTCCTGTCGGTCGTCGGGGTCGACACGGGCGCCGTCCCGGTCACCGCAGGACGGCGACCTCGAGCGCCCCGGAGGCCACCGGGTCGTCGAACAGGTCGTAGGCCTCGGCCACCTGGTCGAACCGTGGGTGGGGGACGTCCTCCCAGGACCGCTTGCCGGGGCCGTGGTAGGCCAGCGCCTTCATCGCATCCTCCTCGGGTGGCGGGGGCAAGTGCACGCCCGGGGCGCTCGGCTCCACCACGTCCGGTCGTCCCCCGGGAGAGGGTCGGAGGTCCGTTCCGGACACCGGGAGCCCCAGGGACGGTGACGGTGGTCCGGCGGGGTCGGCCAGGCCAGACGGGAGCACGCGATGGCCCCTCCACCGGAGAGCCGCTGGGTGCTTCGCTACGAGGGTCTCGATCCCGCCGCCGAGGCGCTGCGGGAGAGCCTCTGCGCGTTGGGCAACGGCCGGTTCGCCACCCGGGCCGCCGCACCCGAGTCCCGCGCCGACGGGGTCCACTACCCGGGCACCTACGCCGCGGGGGTGTTCGACCGGCTCTCCGACGACGTCGCCGGGCGGACGGTGGCGAACGAGAGCATCGTCAAGCTGCCCGACTGGCAGTTCCTGACCCTCCGCACCGAGGACGGCGACTGGCTGGACCTCGGCGTCTCGACGGTGTCCGAATACGTGCAGGAACTCGACCTGCGGCGGGGCGTGCTCACCCGCCGCTTCGTCGTCGAGGACCGGCGGGGACGGCGGACGCGGATCGCCCAGCGGCGGCTGGTGTCGATGGCCGACCCGTTCCTGGCGGCGCTGGAGTGCACCGCGGTGGCGGAGAACTGGTCCGGCCGGCTGACCGTCCGCTCGGGGCTCGACGGTCGGGTCACCAACTGCGGCGTGGCGCGCTACCGGAGCCTCTCCGGGCAGCACCTGGTCGTGGAGGAGACCACGTCTGGCCCCGACCTCCTGGGCCTCGTCGTCCGGACGGTCCAGTCGCACGTGCGCATCGGGCTGGCCGCCCGCCACCGGGTGCTCCTGGACGGCGCCGAGCACGCTGCCGAGCGCCGTCCCGCAGGGCAGGCGGGGGTGCCCGCCGTGGAGCTCGGCGTCGACCTGGTCCCCGGCCGGGTGGTGACGGTGGAGAAGGTCGTGGCGCTGTGCACGTCCCACGACCGGGCGATCAGCGAGCCCGGAGAGGCCGCCCTCGAGGAGGTCCGCCGCGCCCCCGACCTCGACGTCCTCCTCGACCGGCACGTCCGGGCGTGGGCGCACCTGTGGCACCGGTGCGACGTGGAGATCGACGGCCCGCCGCGCACCTCGCTCGTCCTGCGGCTGCACGTCTTCCACCTGCTGCAGACCGTCTCCCCCCACAGCATCGACCTCGACGCCGGCATCCCGGCCCGCGGCCTGCACGGCGAGGCCTACCGCGGCCACGTCTTCTGGGACGAGGTCTTCGTCCTGCCCTTCCTGGTCCTGCGCCTGCCCGCCGTGGCGCGCGCGATGCTGCTGTACCGGTGGCGTCGGCTGCCGCAGGCCCGGGCCGCCGCCCGGGCAGCCGGCTGCCGCGGGGCGATGTACCCGTGGCAGAGCGGGTCGAGCGGCCGGGAGGAGTCCCCGACCGTCCACCTCAACCCGCGCTCGGGCCGCTGGCTGCCCGACAACTCCGCCCTGCAGCGCCACATCGGCCTCGCCGTCGCCTACAACACCTGGCGCTACCACGAGGCCACCGGCGACCTCGACTTCCTCGTCGACCACGGCGCCGAGGTGATCCTCGACGTCGCGACGTTCTGGGCCGACCTGGCCCGCTACGACCCGGTCGACGACCGGTACGACATCTGCGGCGTGATGGGGCCCGACGAGTACCACGACGCCCTCCCCGACCGCGCCGAGCCCGGCCTGGACGACAACGCCTACACCAATGTCATGGCCGCGTGGACCCTCGCCCGGGCACTCGACTGCCTCGAGCTGCTGCCACCTCGTCGGCGCGGGGAACTGCTCGACGGGCTGGGGATCGGAGAGCGGGAGCTGGCGCGCTGGGAGCACGTCAGCCGCAGGCTGCGGCTGTGCTGGCACTCCGACGGCGTCCTCAGCCAGTTCCGCGGCTACGAGCAGCTGGCCGAGTTCGACTGGGCCGGCTACCGGCAACGGTACGGCGACATCAGCCGGCTGGACCGCATCCTGGAGGCCGAGGGGGACTCACCCAACCGCTACAAGCTGTCCAAGCAGGCCGACGTCCTCATGCTGTTCCACCTGCTCACCGCCGACGAGTTCTACGACGTCCTGGACCGGCTGGGCTATCCGCACGACCGGTCGACGATCCCCCGGACCGTCACCTACCACCTGGACCGGACCAGCCACGGGTCGACCCTCTCGCGGGTGGTGCACGCCTGGGTGCTCGCACGCAGCGACCGTGCCAGGGCCTGGCGCTTCTTCCTGGAGGCCCTGGAGAGCGACGTCGACGACGTGCAGGGCGGCACCACCGGCGAGGGCATCCACCTGGGCGCGATGGCCGGGACCCTGGACATCCTCCAGCGGGGGTTCACCGGTGTGCGGACCCGGGGTGACGCGCTCGGCTTCGACCCCTGTCTCCCCGAGGCGCTCACCGGCATGCGCTTCCGGCTGCGCTACCGCCACCACCCCGAGGTGGAGGTGGCGATCACCCACCAGACCCTGACGGTGGGCGGCGACGGTAACGGGATCCCCCTGCTGCCGGTCCGCGTGCGGGACGACGCCTACCGCACCGACCCGCGCGGCACCCTCGAGGTACGCCTGCACCGCCGGCGCACCGAGCGGTCGTGATCCCGCAGATGCGCTCCCCGTCGCGTCGGCGGGACCCGGGCCCAGCCGGCCGCACCGACGTCAGGCCGCCGGGGAGTCCTCAGGCCGCCGGAACCACCCGCCCACGCGGTGCAGCAGCTCCACGACGAGCGCGCCGAGGGCACCCACCACACCGGCGATCAGCAGCCCCTCTGCGGTCACCTCGAACTGGAAGACCCGCTCCCCGAGCGCGGGCGTCGCCGTCACGGCGGCCGCGACCACCGCCATCGCGGCGACGAGCCCGAGCTTCCACGCCGTCAGCGGCCGGGCGAGGACCAGCAGGGTCCAGAGCGCGACCACGAGGACGACGAGGGCCGTGGTGCCGCGGGCCCCGTCGAGTCCCGACTCCGGCTGCTCCGCGCGCGTGATCGCGTACCCTGCGTACGCCGCGGCGCCGGTGGCCACGCCGACGGGGACGGAGAAGAGCAGCACCCGGCGGAGGAAGCCGGGCACGTACCTGCGCCGGCTCGGTCCGAGTGCGAGGAAGAAGCCGGGGATGCCCACGGTGAGCCCCGCGATCAGGGTCATCTGCACCGGTGCGATGGGGAACGCCTCCAGCGTGACCACCGTGACGAGGGCGAGCAGCAGGCAGTAGACGTTCTTGACCAGGAACAGGTTCGCCGCCCGCTCCATGTTCGCGATCACCCGTCGGCCCTCGGCCACGGCGTGGGGCAGGTGGGCGAACCGGCCGTCGAGCAGGACCAGCTGGGCGACCGCGCGGCTGGCGGGCGAACCGCTGCCCATGGCGACGCCGATGTCGGCGTCCTTGAGGGCCAGGGCGTCGTTGACGCCGTCGCCGGTCATCGCCACCACGTGGCCGCGCTGCTGCAGGGCACGGACCACGGCCCGCTTCTGGTGGGGGGTCACCCGGCCGAAGACGCTGTGCGTCTCGACGACCTCCGCGAGCGCGTCGGCGTCCTCGGGGAGGGTCCGGGCGTCGACGGCGTCGTCCGCTCCCGACACCCCGGGCACGCCGACGGAGGCCGCGACCATGCCGACGGTGCGGGGGTTGTCCCCGGAGAGGACCTTCAACGCGACGCCCTGCTCGGTGAAGAAGCGCAGCACCTCGGCCGCGTCCTCGCGGATGCGCTCGGCCAGGACGACCAGCGCCACCGGCACCAACCCGCCGGGCAGCCGCGGGTGCCCGTCTCCGGCGGCCCAGCGTTCCTGCGCACGGGCCAGCAGGAGGACGCGGCGGCCCTCGGACGCCAGGGTGTCGGCCAGCTGCCGCGCGGCGCCGTCCTCGGCGCGGACGGTGCCGGACAGCACCAGCTCCGGCGCGCCGAGCACCCAGGTGGCCTCCTCCGTGCGCACGGCCGACCACTTGCGGGCGGAGGAGAACGGCACCGTGTCCTCCGCAGGCCGGTCGGGGGCCGGGAAGGGGGCGCCCAGCGCGAGCGCCGTCGCGCTGTGCCGGTCGTCTGCCGCGAGCAGACCCAGGGCCGTCTCGACCTGGCCGTCCGGACACGCGCTCGCCCCTGGCAGGCGGAGCAGCCGGTCGAACCGGACGTCGCCGTGGGTGAGCGTCCCCGTCTTGTCCAGGCACACCACGTCGACGCGGGCCAGGCCCTCCACGGCGGGGAGCTCCTGGACGAGGACCTGCTGACGGGTCAGGCCGAGGGCGGCCACCAGGAAGGCCAGCGTGGTCAGCAGTACCAGGCCCTCGGGGGTCATCCCCACCAGCGCGGCGACGGTCCCCGTGACCGCGTCCTGCCAGCCGTCGTTGTCCGGGCTCTGGAACTGGCCCCACAGGACCACCGGGCCCACCACGACGAGCAGGACGGCGATCCAGCGCAGGATCCGGTTGGTGCCGGCGACGAGTTCCGACCACGTCCGGGTGAACTGCCGGGCCTCCGCCGCCAGCCGGGCGGCGCAGGAGTCGTCGCCGACCGCGACGGCCTGCACCTGCCCCCGCCCCGCCACGACGATCGCCCCGGACCGCACCTGGTCACCGGGCGCTCGGACCACGGGCTCGGACTCGCCCGTGAGCAGCGACTCGTCGACCGCCAGGCCGACGGCCGACCGGACGACGCCGTCCACCGGGACCTGGTCGCCGGCGGACAGCTCGACGAGGTCGTCGAGGACGAGGTCGGCCGCGGGCACGTCCCGCTCCGCGCCACCCCGAACCACCCGCGACCGGACCGCGTGGAGGAGGGCCAGCCGGTCGAGCGTCCGCTTGGCGCGCACCTCCTGCACGACCCCCAACCCCGCGTTGAGGATGACGATCCCGATGAACAGGCCGTTGTACAGGCGGCCGGTGGCGACGACGACGACGAAGAGCGTCGTCAGCAACCCGTTGAAGAACGTGAAGACGTTGGCCCGGAGGATCTCGGGGACGGTGCGGCTGGTGCGGACCGACGTGCGGTTCGTGCGGCCGGCGGCGACCCGCTCGGCCACCTCGGCGTCAGTGAGCCCACCCGGTGCCGTCCGGGACCGGCCACCCCCGGGGCCGGCGTGCGGGAGGTCCTCGCCCGCCACACCGACCGCGTGCGGATCGGAACTCAGCCGCACGACGTCACCCGCCACGACGGCCGAGCCGCGCGGAGCCCCACGAGGCACCCGTCGCCGGGGCGAGGCGGACGGACGCGTCCTGCGGGCAGCCGTCGGCCACGCAGGGCCCTCCGCGGTAGGCCCGCGCCGTCGACAGCGACGCGCCGGCGATCCGGGCGATCCAGCGGGCCATCCGGGCCTCCCTCGGTCGTGGCGGTGCCCACCGTCGTCGCCGGGGACCTGCGCGCGCAGGGACGGAGGTCCGGTCCTGGCGGGCCTTCGGTCGCGCTCGGCCTCAGGACCCGGCCTGCACTCCTCCGCCGGCTCCCAGCCCGCCGGCGACCGGACCTGCCTCGAGCGCCCGCTCCCCGACGACGACTCGTCGGGTCGGGCCCGTGGACCCTGTGACCCGCCGCCAGAAGGCAGCGGAGGGATCCGCTGTGCGTCACGGTCGTGCGCCGTCCCGGCTCGGCATCGGCGAGGTCACACCGGAGGGGGATGGCCCGAGCGGTCCCGGACCTTCGGCCCTTCGCGCGGGTCCTTCGCCAGTGGGGGTCCCACGCTGCGGATCCGTAGCGTCGCCGGTGTCAACGACCCGAGCGTCCGAGGTGGTGAGCGCGTGATCCGCGCCCTGGTGGTCTACGAGTCAGTGTTCGGCGACGCCCGCACGATCGCCCAGGCGATCGCCGAGGGGCTGTCGGCCGGATCCTTGCCGGCGGACGTCGCCGCCGCCGGCGAGGCGCCGGCCGAGATCGGACCCGACGTGGGGCTGCTCGTGGTCGGCGGCCCCAACCACGCCTTCGGCATGCCCCGACGGTCCACCCGCGAGGGGGCGGTGACGCAGTACGGCGCCGACATCCCCGACACCGGCGCCGGACTGCGCGAGTGGCTGGAGACCGTCCGGCTCGCCGGCCGCGGGATCCCCGCGGCCGCGTTCGACACCCGCGGCAGCGGCCACCCGGTGCTGTCCACGATGGACCACGCGTCGCGGACCGAGGAGAAGCTCCTCACCAGGCTGGGCGCGCACATCGTCGCGCCCGCCGAGCACTTCTCCGTCGTCGACACGAAGGGCCCGCTGGTGGAGGGCGAGGAGGACCGTGCCCGCACCTGGGGTCGGACCCTCGCCGAGCGCGTCGCCTCCCCAACCGCGACCCCCTGAACCGGAACGCCCGCCCGGCCGCGCGACGCCTGCGGGCTCGGAGCCACCGATCGGCCGTCCGCGGCTGCTCGACCGGCGCCCCACCGAACACAGGACGAGGAGCAGCAGATGACCGCCGTGCAGCAGCAGGCTCCCCGACGAGACAGCACCGGCCGACCACGGTGACCGGCGTGCGCACCGAGGCGCGTGCCGCGGCCGACGTCCGGCCCGCTCCCCCACCGCCGGGGTGGGCGCCGCAGCGGCCGACCGCGGCCGACCTGGCCCGTCAGGTCCGCGACGTCGCCGCCGACCTGCCCCGGTTCGCCACCGCGCCGCTGCTGCGGCCCTGGCACCGCCGCTGGGGCGCGACCCGCACCGAGATCGCCGCCACGATGCCCGGCGACGACGTGTTCCCCCGGGCGCAGCTGCAGGCCACCCGCGCGATCACCATCGCCGCGCCGCCGGAGGAGGTGTGGCCCTGGCTGGTGCAGGTCGGCTGCCTGCGCGCCGGCTGGTACGCCGACGACCTGCTCGACAACCTCGCTCACCCCAGTGCCCGGGAGATCCTGCCGGAGCTCCAGGACATCGAGGTGGGCCGCTGGCTGCCGATGGTGCCGCAGCCGACCGAGTCGACGGCGTTCGTCGTCGACTCCTTCCAGGCGCCCGAGTGGATGCTGTGGCGGACGCCGACCAGCACCTGGGCCTGGCGCCTGACGCCGCTGCCCGACGGCCGGACCCGGCTGGTCTCCCGGCTGCGGTTCGCCTACGACTGGCGGCACCCGGCCGGGATCTTCCTCCTGGAGCTGGGCGACTGGCCGATGATGCGCCGGATGCTGCGCGGCATCCGGGAGCGCGCCCAGGCCGAGCACCGCCGCCGCGTCCCGCCGCCGGTCCGCCCCCGCCGGCTGGCCACGATCAAGGCGGTGCACACCGCGGCCTGGGCGTCGATCGAGTTCTGCGTCGGCTACCTGGTCTGGTCGGGCCTGCGGGGCCGCAGCGACCGGTGCGCGGCCGCCGCGGCCGCGGTCGTCGCCGGCGAGTGCCTGGTCTTCGCCGCCGACGGCTTCCGCTGCCCGCTGACCGGGCTCGCCGAGCGCGCCGGCGCGACCAGCGGCTCGGTCACCGACATCTACCTGCCCCGCTGGTTCGCGGCGAACCTGCCGGCCATCCACCTGCCGGTGCTGGTGCTCATCGGGTGGCTGCACCGGCGCGCCCTCGTCCCGGGGCCTGGTGGGGTCACGCCCGCGATCGTGCTCATCGGCGGGTTCGCAGAGGAGGCCGGCCGGCGCGCCGGCCGCTGAACGCCGGGAGAGGAAGTGACCGGCCAGACGGGCCGGACGGTGGATCCTCGACGCCGCCGCCTCCGGTGCCCTGCTGCCGACCGCGTCGCCGGCAGCAGGTCGGCCGAGCGGCGTTCGCGGTTCGCGGACGACGACGCCCTCAACCAGGTCGGGAGCGGGCCAGGAGGAAGAGGGGTCCATGCGGGTCGCCGTCGTCCACGGGCGGCTCTTCGGCGGACGGGTGAGATCGCCGAGGACGGACGGGCGGCCGGCGCCACGGTCGTGCTGCTGAGGGTCGCCACTGTCCGCGACTGGCTGCACCTTTGCCTCACGACCTCGTCAGGACGTCGGCCAGCGGACGGGAGGGGCCGGACGCGGTGGAGCATGGGCCGGCCGAGGCGGAGCACGACCTGCGGCTGGCCGGGGATGCGCAGCACCTCGCGACCGCTCGCGGTGGGTGTGCCGCGCCGGGATCGCCGGCGCCAGCTCCTCGTCCGCCGGCTGCGCGCCGGGAACCACGATGATCCGGGCCAGGAGGTCGGGGTCGTCAGGGTCGGGCAGCACCGCGACATCCGGTTCGAGGCCACGTGTCCGCGCGGCCACCAGCAGGGTCATCAGGGCTGCTCCGCAGCTGATGGTGAGCTCCCGGTCGAACGGGTCGTTGACCGGGAGCGCGCGGGTGCGGTCGGCGTGCAGCTCGACGGTGTGCTCACCGACGCGGAACCACCATGGCTGGGTGTTGTGGGACGACGGTGCCAACACCGCGGCCTCGACGAGGCCGACGATGTCGATGCTCCCCCCGTTCACGACCGGACCCGCGCCGGCCGGCGTTCGGCCCTCTGTTCGATCCCGTGCAGCACCCGCCGGGCCATCCCCAGCGTCACCGGCTCCCCCACCCGGGTCGCCAGTCGCAGGCCGACCTGTGGTGCGACCTCGGTGCGGGAGCGGGCCAGCAGCCGGCAGCGGCCGTCCCCGGTGGGGACGACGTGGGAAGGACCACACGCCGTTCCACCGGTGCTCCGGGGGCGCCCGGGGCAACACGAGCGTCCGAGGGGGCTCGACCCGGGCGACGGTGAAGGCGTAGCCGCCCGGCATCGGGCCGTAGCCCTCGGGGACCACCACGACGCGGTCGCCGACGGCGAGGTGCTGCCACTCCTCCCGGATCTCGTCGGTGCTGTGGATGCGGAGACCGATCAGGTTCTCGAGCCGGTCGTAGCTGTACATCCCGCCGCGGTCCTGACCGACCTGCACCAGCCACGCCCAGACCTCCCCGGCCGGCGCGTGCACGGTCACGGCCAGGGTGGTGTCCTCCGCCGGCTCGGGCACCAGCTCGTCACCGGGCAGCGTCGCCGCCGCCTCCTCGCCGGTGGCGCCCCGGTCCCGCCGGACGTGCACCGCCTGGAGACCCACTGCCCCGGCAGCCACCACGAGCAGGCCCCCGCGGAGCGCTGGGCTCACGGGCCCGGGGGGACGTCGAGGGCCAGGTCGACCAGGTCCATCTCGCCGTAGGCGTACTCGCCGTCGGGCAGGTGCCAGACGGCCGCCCCACCGGTCATCCGGGGGCGGCCGTCGATGACCGCCCAGCCCTGCACGGGGGTGCTCCACGGGGTCCGCACCGGCCCACCGGGGAGATCGGCCCAGCGGTCCTCGGTGTGGAAGTCCCGGGGCAGCCCCCCGTCGTCGAGGAACACCTCCGCGCTCACGGTGCGCCCGGCGTCGGTGACCCCCACCCGGAAGCTGTCGTCCCCGAGCGGCTCCCAGGTGGTGCGGGGGTGCAGCAGCATGCCCGGCGCCAACAGGACGGCGTCGTTGAGCCAGGTGGTCAGCTCGCCGGTGTCGAACTCCGGCCCGGACCCGTCGGCGACGGTCACCAGACCCAGGGCCTTGCCGAGCATCCGTCCGGTGCCGGCGCGGTAGGTGTCCCAGCCCCACATGGGCACGACCCGGGCGACGGTCAGCCGCATCCGGAACAGCCGGGACACCTCGACGGCGGAGTTGTACTGCCAGGCGTCGCACGGCAGCCACGGCTGGCCCGGCCCGCGGCGGAACCGGCCGGTGACATGGGCCCGCAACGACCACGTCCGCGGCCGGCCGACGACCCCCATGGCCCGCAGGTAGCGGGCGGCCGCGGGCGGCAGCCCGGCCAGGTCGGCCTCGGTCACCGGCTCGGTGGACACCGGCCCCGCGGGGAGCCCTTCAGCGGCCACGCGCCGGAGGAACGCCCGGGGCGGCCGGGCAGCGCCGGGGGCGGTGCGCTCAGACGTGGACGGGGGCACCGGAGGCCTCCGGGTCGGTCGTGGGGACGGCGCGCAGCAGGCGGACCAGCAGCCGGGTGCCGATGGTCCCCAGGACGCCGAAGCCCGCGATCGGGTCGATCACCTGCGCGGGCGTGAACGAGATCCCGGCCGCCACCTGCAGCGCGGTGCCCAGGGAGATCGTCGGGAGCATGAGCACGATGGTGACCAGCAGCGGCGCGGCAAGCAGGTAGCCGAGCGGCTCCTGACGGCGCACCAGCAGGCCGGCCAGCGCCGCGGCCGGGGTGATGACCGCGAGGTCGAGGGAGTAGGTCACCGTCGTCGTGTAGACGTCGAGCAGCTCCGGAGCCCGGCCCTGCAGCAGGGCGGTGACCAGGGGCTGCAGCCACACGACGGCGGTCACCGCGGCCGAGGCGAGCAGGAAGCGCGACAGGGCCCTATGGGGCAGGTCGGGGTCCGCGGCGGCCGCGGCCAGGGCCGCCCGGTCCGTCTCGCCGAACGCGGCGAGGAACCCGAACAGGGAGGCCGACAGCAGCGTGACGTAGGCGAGGTAGAGCGGGTTGTACGCGACCCCCAGGGCGTAGTTCGCGTAGACGTACAGCAGGTAGCCCAACGAGCCGGTCATCAGCAGCGTCCCCCGCGGGGACCCCTCGCGGTGCTGCAGCCAGGCCCGCACCACCAGCGGGATGCCGAACGCGAGCACGACCGCGTCGACGGCGACGTTGTTCGCGGCGGTGAACACCGTGTCGAACCGGTACAGCCCGTCCCCGGCCAGCTCCGCCACCTGCCCGCGCGGCGTCGTCACCGGCACCGTGCTGCCCGACGGCCGCCACAGCAGACCGACCGTCGCGGCACCCGCACCGAGGCGGCCACCAGGCCGGGCAACCGGCGCAGCGCTCCCCGCATCCCGCACTCCTCGCTGTCACGCCCACGGTGGGAGGGCATCGGATCGGTCCGGCCGTTGAGACCTCATCGGCACTCAGCGGCAGGCAGCCGGCGCTGGACAGGCTCGGGCACCCGTGCGAGGTCACCCTCGGTCACGGTGCCACGGCAGCCGGCCGCGCATCCGCGCAGCGCACGGTGCCGGCGTGCATCCGCGGTTCGACGGCGATCCGGCGGACGACGCCGGCGACCGCGCCGGCGGCGACGAGGACACCGCCCCTCCTCGACCGTCTAGACGAGCGTCGTCTCGCGGACGCCGAGGCTCTGCCAGTACTCGTTGAGCGCGTTGTTCGTCCTGACGAACCAGATGAACGGGCCGACGAGGATGAACACGCCCGGGAAGAACCACAGCGCGGTGAGCGCGCTGACCGGCTTCTGCCGACCGCGCTGCTCGTAGAGCTGGCCGACCTCGTTGCTGAGCAGGAACGGGGAGACGACGCCGAAGACGATCGAGATGACGAGCGCCCAGACGCCACCGAGCCCTCGCCCGGTGTGCCGCCGCATCTCCTCGTGGACCTGGAAGTAGTAGACGAACCCCCAGATCCCCAGGGTGACGAAGAAGAGCAGGATCGTCATGCCGGTCGGGCGCATCCGGCCGAGCTCCCCGGTGGACGGGGCGGCGGCCGCGTAGGGCGGGACCTGCGGCCGGGGGGCGTATCCCGGAGGAGCGTGTCCCGGGGACGGCTGCGGACCGGGACCCGCCTCGGCAGCGTACGGCCGTGCCGTCTCCTGCTGCCCGGACTGCGGTGGTTGTGACGGCGGTGCTGGTGTCGACATGTCGGTTCCCATCGGGCGGCCCCGCCGGTCGTTCCGACGGTCCCCGACACTGGACACCCCGCAGCCGGTCGCCGTCTGCGGACGAGGGTCCCTGGTCACCCGGGCCGGAGGACCGTCGACCAGCAGGGACCGGCCCGACCTCCGCGCGGTGAAGGACCGTCCGGTTCCGGGACCTCGTGCCCTGCAGCCTCCGCCCGGCGGCCACCGACAGTGGTCCCTCTCGCCACCGAGGGGGCCGCGATGCCAGGAGGACGAGTCCGCACCACGGGCGGCGTCCGCACCCGCCGTCGGCACGCTGTTGCTGGCCGGGTCGGGCGGTGCCGTTCAGCCGGCCGGCTACGGCCCGTTCGCGTGCTCCTCGCGGGAGCGGGGACCGCGTTGTGGAGTGCCGCGCGCGCTCGGCGGAGGACCGGCCGCCGGAGCAGGACGTGACCGCGCCGGACGACGCGTCCGCCGAGGTGCTGTGGGACGTCTGGGGTGTCCCACACGTGTTCTCCTCGGACGCCGGCCTCGGAGGGGCGGATGCACCCGGCGTGGCGAGCCCGGGCGGACATCGAGTGGCACCCGGCGCGCCCGGACGTCGTCGGAGCGTCCATCCCGGTCCGGAGCTGCCCGTGAGCGCCGGTGCCCCGCTCGACGGCTGCCCGCGGACGGACGAGCACGCGGGCCCGTCCGTCCGGGCGTGACGGGCTACCGAGAGGTCCGCGTGGACGAGATCCGGCTGTCCGGCTCCGACGCCGTCATGCTGGCGGGCATCCTGCTGCTGCACCTGTACCTCTGGTGGCGGCTCGTGCGGAGCACGACGCACCCGGACCGGGCTCGCCGCTGGCTCACGGTCCTGCTCGTCGTCCTGGCCCTCCTGCTCACCGCGGCGTTCGTCGTCCCCTATCCCCCGGTTCCCCTGGTGCCTGTGCAGTGGGTGGGTTTCAGCTGGCTGGGCCTCTCCCTCTACACCGCTCTGTCGCTGCTCCTGCTGGAACCGGTTCGCGCGGCCGTCGGCATGCGGCTGCGCCGTCGGGCCCACGCTGCCGTCCCGGCGCCCATCGTCGGCCCGACGACCGGCCCCGCACCGCAGCCGCCGGAGGAGTCACGACGCCTCTTCGTCGCCCGCGGCCTCGCCGCCGGCACCGTCGCACTCGGGATCGCGGGCAACGGTGCACGCGATGCGGCCTCCGCGCCCGTGGTCCGGAGGCTGCCCGTCACCCTGACCGGGCTCGACCCCGCGCTCGACGGGATGCGCCTGGTCACCTTCTCCGACGCCCACCTCTCATCCACCTACCGCGGACGACGCTTCGAGCGGGTCGTGGAGACGGTGAACGCACAGCGCCCCGACGCCATCGCGATCGTCGGCGACCTCGTGGACGGAGAGCTCAACCGGCTGCGCGAGGAGGTCGCACCCGTCGCCGACCTGTCGGCCGATCAGGGCGTCTACTTCGTGACCGGCAACCACGAGTACTACGTCGACACCCTGGCCCTGCTGCGCCATCTCGAGACCCTCGACGTGCGGATCCTCCGCAACGAGCGGGTGCCCATCCGTCGCGGCGGTGCCTCCTTCGACCTGGCCGGGGTCGACGACGTCTCCGCGGCGGAGTCGGGCCTCGCCGGTCACCGCGCGAACCTGGACGCCGCGCTGGACGGCCGCGATGCCGCCACGCCGGTGGTGCTGCTGGCGCACCAACCCGTGCAGATCCGGGAGTCGCGGTCCGCCGGGGTGGACCTCCAGCTCTCCGGGCACACGCACGGGGGTCGACTGTGGCCCTTGGACTACGCCGCGCGGCTCACCCAGCCCGAGATCGAGGGATACAGCCGGCACGGCGACACCCAGCTGTACGTCACTTCCGGGAGTCGGCTACTGGGGACCGCCCATGCGGGTGGGCGCCCGGCCCGAGGTCCTCGTGGTGGAGCTGCGCGCCCCTGTGACCGCCCCGAGGCCGGGCCCGGTCAGGAGCCGGCCGGGGTCCGCTCCTCCGATGGCTCCGGGTGGTGCTTGAGGCCCTCCCAGCAGGCGCGCTCCTGCTGCCGGCCGAGCAGACCGCCGAACGGGCTCAGCACCCGCGCCGGCCCGCGCAGGCGCACGTCCCGGTCCCAGCGCGTCCGGGTGCCGGCTCCCAGGGCCTCGAAGGTGACCGCGCCGCTGACCTCGCCCACGGGCGTCCGCAATGTCGAGGCGATGCGGTGGGGGGCGGTCGGAGCCGGTCAGCTCGACGACCACCTCCAGCGGGCCGCGGCTCGACTCGTGCACCGCCCGGTACCTCGTTCCCACGCCCGGCGGGCCCTCGGTGAGCTGCTCGACGTTCAGCACCGCCGGGTTGTACCGGGGCTCGTTGCGCTGGTCCGCGACGACGTCGAACACCACGTCGACGGGCCGGTCGATGCGGATCTCCCGGAGACGTGCGGGGTGAAGGCGGACGTCGGCCAGGGCCGGCGGGCCAGGTGGAGGGCGCCGGCGGCCAGCACCGGGTTGGCCAGGGTGAAGCGGCCCAGGGGCGTGATCCCGATGGCGAACACCGCGGCGCCGAGCAGCCCGAGCCGGGCGGCCCGGCCCCGGCTCAGGACTGCCGCGGCCAGTGCCGTCTCGCCGACCGTCATCGCGGCGCCGAAGGCCCGGGGCGCCGGGTCGGTGAGGGCCGTGCCGACCCGCCGGTACCACCCCCACGGAGCCCGCCTGGCCAGGGCCGGGTACTGGTGGGGCGACACCAGCGTGAGGGTGCCGTTCCACGCGAGACCCGTGGTCGCGAACAGGAGGCCCAGCGCCCGCCGTCCGGCGGCCGGCCTCAGCCAGGCCAGCGCCGTCAGTCCGGTGTAGACTAGGGCTGCCAGGGTCAGTTGCGTGACGTCCTCGGCTCGCCGGTCGTCCCCGCGGTATCCCGGGGACGCCGCGCGTCGAGGCAGGCCGGTTGCGGACACGCGGGAACGGCGATCGGCGGTCATGCGCTCCTCCTCGTCCCGGGCCGGCGGCGGGCTCGCCGCCCGTCCGCGGCGAGCTTCCGGCCGGAGGAGCACCGCCCGGCAGGAGCGTCGGTCCCCACTCCGGGACCTCCGCCCCCTCCCCGCGACCGCCGGCGGACAGCTCGGCGGAGCCGGTTCGGAGCCACCCGGTCCGGTCGACCGCGCCCGCGGAGGTCAGCCGCGAGCGTCGACCCCGGTGGCGATCCGCACCGTCCGGGCGCCGATCCGCACGGGAGCCCGACGGACCACCGGCACACCCGGGATCGCGACGCAGGTCCCCGGGCGGCGGTGCCCCACTCCTCTGCTCCGGTGCGCACCGGGCGCTGCGTACTGGGGCCCTCACCGCGGACGTCATCGCGGAGGACACCTTGTACGCACGGGATCGGTCCATGGAGTGGCCGCAGGCCCTGGCACTGGTCGTCGGGGCCGTCCAGGGCCTGTTCTGCTGATCATGTGAGCCGCGACTGCTGCGGTGTGCCTGAGCGGCCCGTTCAGGGACCGTCGGGGTCGGGCGTCCGCCAGTTCGGCATCACGAGAGCGCGTCGCGGTCCGCTGCGGCCGCGGCTCGGTCACGGGCGTCCTGCTCACGGTCGGCGCGGGCGGCTGCACGGTCCCGATCCGCCCCCAGGCGGTCCTGCTCAGCCGCGCGGCGGTCGGCCACGTCGGCCGCCCGGTCGTCCTCAGCCTGCGCCCGGTCGGCCTCGGCCCATTCTCGGTAGCTCGCGTCGACCTCGGCGTCGATGGCCCGCTGCTGTTCAGCCTCCTCGCCCCGCGTCCGGCCGGCCGGGCCAGCCCGGTCCGGCCGCCGCGCCTGTTCGGCCCGGCGCTCGTCGGCAGCCGCCTCCCGGCGGCCTGCGGCCACGGCCCGCTCTGCGGCCCGCCGATCCCGCTCGGCAGCCACCTCGTCGCGCTGCTGCGCAGCCTGCTCACGTTCCAGAGCCGCCTCATCCCGCCGGCGAGCGGCCTGCTCCCGACGACGGGCCGCATCCTCCAGCGCCCGCTCGGCCGCGAGCCGCCGCTGCTCGACACGCGCCGCGTCCGAGGGATCGGGCGTGTTGTCCACCGGCCAGCTGTCCGCCCGCAGCCGCTCGTGCTCAACGGCCTGCAGTGCCGCCGCGGCCTCGCTCAACAGCCCTCGCGCATCCTCGAGACGGCCCTCCTGGAGAGCCCGTTCGGCCAGGGCGAGGTTCGTGGCGGCGACGCCGCTCTCGGTTGCGGCCACCGCCTCGGCGCCCCGGGTCACTCGCTCCTGGAGCCGCCGGATGCTCTGCCGGAGGCGCTCGGAGGCCTGCTCGGCGTGACGGTACTGCTGTTCCCGGCGTGCCCGTTCGCCCGGCACGCGCTCGTCGGCGGCCCGCTCATCGGACCCGTTCATGTGCCGAGGGTTCCCCCGACGTAGGCCACGGACAAGAGCCGGTGCCGGCGACGTTCGAACCTGCTGACTCACCAGCCCACAGCACCCTTGCTGCCGAACGCAGGCATCCCGGGAGCCGCCTCGAGGGACGTGGTGCCGCGATCGCCCTCGGACCGGTCCGCAGCGGGGTGGGCAACCCGTCGACGCGGGTCTGAGACGGTCGACGCCGGCCCCGGACGCCCCCGTCCGGGGGCCGGTGCACGCCCGCGCGGGCGTTCCCGTCGAACGACACGGTCAGCCCACCGTCGCCGCCGGCTGCGACCGCTGCTCCTCCGCCCTCGGCCGACGGGCTCCCGGGTGCACCACCAGCACCGGGCACGGCGCGTGCATCGCGCAGTGCAGGGCGACCGAGCCCAGCAGCAGGCCCCCCAGCTCGCTGCGCCCCGTGCCGCCGACGACGAGCATCGTCGCACCGCGCGCCCTGCTCACCAGCACGTCGTGTGCCGGACCCTCGACGACCTGCACGCGGACGCTCGGCTGCCCGCCCCCGGCCTCGGGCTCCCACGCGTCGAGGGCGTCCCGCACGAACGCGCTGGCCCGCTCCTCGAGCTCCGCACGGATCTGCGCGGCCGCGGGGCTGAGCGCGGAGCACATGGCGGTCCAGTGGTCGGCGAGCTCGTAGGCGGCCACGGCCTCCACCTGGCCACCGCGCTGGGCGGCTTCCACGACCGCACGGACCAACGCCGCTCGGGAGCGCTCGGAGCCGTCGATGCCGACGACGACCCGCGCGGGCTCGACGGGGACCGAGGCCATCGGGCGCACGACGACGACGGGGCACTCCGCGTGCGTGGCGCAGTGCAGGGCGACCGAGCCCAGCACCGCGCTGCGGAACCCACCCCTCCCCCGGCTGCCGACGACGAGCAGGTCGGCGTCGCGGGACCGGCTCAGCAGCTCGCCGGCGGCCGGGCCTGCAGTCAGCACCGTCCGGACCGCGACGTCCGCGGCGCCCGGCACGGCCGACACGGCGGGGTCCTGACGGACCTCCTCGAGGAAGGCGGCCACCCGTTCCTCGGTCTGCGCCCGGACCGTCTCGGCGGCCGTCGGGTGCCCGACGGCCGTCGGGTCCCAGGTGTAGAGGGTGGTCCAGTACGGGATGACGACGTAGGTGCTGACGACCTCGAGCTCCGCGTCACGGGCGGCCGCAGTGGTCAGCGCGAATGCCAAGGCGGCCCGCGAGCCGGCCGACCCGTCCACCCCCACCACCACGCGCCAGCGCCGCCCGTCCCCCGCCGACCTGCCACCGGGTCCGCTGTCGCGGAGGTCCTGTGGTCGGGTCATGGGAACTCCTCGATGCCGTCCGGCCGGTCGCCGGGCTCCGGGTCGACGATCGAGGACGCCGGACCGGGTGTCCCGGGACCATGGTCACCGACTGTTCGAGTCGTCCGCCCCCGGTCACCCGCCGCGGCGGCCGTCGACCTGCGTGTCAGCGCGGATCACGCAGCCCCGCGCTCAGCGGGTGCCGACGTTCCTCAGCGTGGCCAGCCTCCTGCGGTACTCGTCCTCGTCGATCTCTCCGCGGGCGAACCGATCGGCGAGCAGCCGCTCGGCCGTGTCCTGCCCGGCTGCCTGGGCGGGCCACGACGGGCCGTCCCCGGGTCGCCTGACGGCACGGACCACCGACCAGGCGACGAGCCCGACCAGCCCGAGGAACAGCAGCGAGCCCAGCGTGGTGGCTGCCCACCCCCAACCGCTCATGTGATCCCAGTCGTACCAGCCCATCATGTGGACCACTCCTCGATCGACCGCTCAGGGGCGCTCCCCGAGCCTCCGGCGCGTCCGATGCTCGGGCACCCGGCTCCCGCGGGGCACCGAGCAGAGGTCCCTCCCGCCGGCGACCTACGTCCTCGGACGCCCCGGCCCCCTGGGCGCACACCGGCGCCGCCCACGACGAACGGACCGGCGGGCTCGGGACCAAGGGGCCGGTTCCCGACGCCGCCGCCCGGCCCGACCGTGGAGGCGGAGGCGAGCGGTCGTGACACAGCCGTGCGACCGGAGCCCATCTCGGCGCTCCGGTCCCGGGCGCTGCTGGAGGAGGTCGCCCCCGGCGTGCGCCGGTTGCGGTCCGGGCGGCTCCTCGGGGAGTCCGACGTGTACCTCGTCGCCTCGGACTCCTCGTGGACGCTCGTCGACGCGGCGTGGCCGTCCCGGGCGCCGGCCATCCGGGCCGCCGCGGAGGCGCTCTTCGGGCCCCGGGCCCGTCCGGCGGCGATCCTGTTCACCCACCTCGCCCGGGCGTGGGGAGCCCCGGTGCACGTCCACCCTGCCGAGGTCGCCCAGGCCGCCGGGGGGATCCGGCCCGGCTCCGAGAACCCGATCGACCGCTACGTCCTGCGGCGGAGCGACCGCCCGTCCTGCAGGCCTAGAGCAGCACCCGGGCCACCGGCAGCCGGAGCAGGTCCAGGTCGGTGATCGCGTCGAAGACGTCCGCCAACGGCACGCGGACCACACGGGACACGGAGTCCCCGTGGCCCCAGATCGGCAGGAGCCGGTCGAGTGCCAGGGCTCGGTCATGGTCCCCCCGTGCCGGGTCGTCCTCAGGCCGCCACGGCACCGGCCGCGTCCATGGGGCGGCGAGTTCCGGCGAGCAGTGCCGCCGCCGCCCCGACGATCGCAGCGGCGATCGGCGGCTCCTGCGGGTCGAAGGCGGTGGCCCCGGGGATCCCGGCCGCCGCCTGGGCACGCAACGCGAGCAGGTAGTTCGCCTGGATCACCGCGCTCGATGTCAGCAGGACGGCGCCCAGCACGTGCCCCCACGGCGAACGGCGCCACAGCAGCGCGGCCGCCACCGCCCAGGCCGGCACCAGCGTCGTCAGGTCGAGCGCATACCCGAGGTGGCCGATCGGAGGCGGCTGCAGCAGGAGCCCCTCGTCAGGGGGAGCGCCAGTGACCGCGAACCGCAGGGAGTAGTAGGTCCACATGCCCCCGAGCGCCCCGGCGAGGAGCGCGAGGACGGCGGCGACCGCCCGGGTCGGCGCCCGTCCGTGGAGCCGTTCGGCGGTCGACCGGGCGTCCAGAGCGGCCAGCAGCACGCCCAGGGCCACCGCCGCCAGGACGAACACCGCCACGTGCGCCAGGAAGAGGGCGTTGAACGCCGCGCCGAAGACGTAGTAGGCGTAGGTGTAGACGACGTAGGCCAACATGCCCGCCCACAGGAGGTCGGCGCGGGGCGACCCCCGCCGCGTCCGGGCCAGGGCACCGACCAGCACGGGAAAGGCCAGCGTCAGCGTCCCCAGGTCGTAGGCACGGAAGGTGGCCACGTTGGCCGGTGCGTCCTGGTACAGCCCAGGCCACGCCAGACCCACCCCGGAGGTGCCGGCCAGCAGGCCCGCGGCCACCGCCGACAGCCGCCATGCCACGCGCCGCGGACCGGTCATGGGGGTCCCGCTCGCCACCCCGCCGTGCTCCGCGGTCGCAGGCTGCTCGGCGGGATCGCGTGCCGTCCGGCCGCGTACCCGCCGGACGACGGCCTTCCCGCGCGCCGCCACGTCGCGGAGGGCCCGGACCAGTCGCCGAGCCCCAGCGACGGTCGGCAGCCACACCCGCCACCCACGACCGAGCGGAGGAGCCGCTCCCTGGGGAGTCACCGCGACCTCCCGACCATCACCACGGCGTCCTGTCCGACCCGAGTGCCACCGGTCTGGCTCGGGATCGCCGCGATGGGACTCCCCCGCCGTCCTCCACTGCATGCCGTCGTCCACCCCAGCCCTCCTCTGGCCCCGGCGCACCGCCGGTCCGCCGGACGACCAGCGAAGCGACCGGAGGACCGATGGCCACAGGGACCGACGTCCTCTCGGCTCGGGACGTCGGCCACGTCGGCGCTGGATCGAGCCGCGGCACGGGGGGCGGGCGGTCAGCGGACGCGCCAGTCGTCGGGCATGGATCACCGGAGTATGTCTGCTCCGGTCGAGCGGCTCACGGGACCATGGCCGGCGAGCACGGACGACGCCGGACATGGCCCACCGGGAGTCGGGAAGCGGGCGTCTCCGTGGGATGCCTCGGCTCGCCCGGCCCGACAGGCAGCTCGGGGTCAGCTCGCGGAGCGCAGCGAACAGGTGTCGAGCAGCGCCGGGTCGGTGGCACCGTTGCCGGCCGGGCGCGGGACGGTGGCGCTGGGCGGCGGTTCCTGGCCGTCCTCCACCCACGCGGTGAGGGCGTCGAAGGCGGCCCGGAAGCAGGGCAGCATCGGGCGCAGGTGCTCCGGGTCCAGGTGCATCAGGCTGTCGACGTGGTTGCCGCCCTCGATGCGGTAGTAGCGGTGCAGCCGGTCCTGCTGCGCGTCGGCGATCATCCGGGCGTAGACGTCGCTGTGGAGGCTGATCGGCAACAGGGTGTCCAGCGTGCCGTGCAGGGTCAGCAACGGCTTGCCGATCGTGCCGGTCAGGCTGATCCGGGCCAGCGCCTCGTGCACCGGCCGGGAGCGCGGGTCGGCGAACCAGGCGTCGTAGCCCGAGTCACTCAGGCAGGGCGCCAGGATCTCGGGCAGGGTCGTGCCCGCCGTCGCTCCCGGGCAGGCCGGGTCGTACGCCGGGTCGAACTCGGCCCGGTAGGTCTTCTGCGTCACCCCCCAGTAGAAGCTCTGGTGGTACGGCCACAGCGGCTCCGACCCGCGGGCGAAGCCGGCGGCGTACATGTCCGCGGCGGTGGCCTGGCCCAGGGTGTAACGCACCGCCGTGGGCAGGTAGGTGAACAGGTTGGGCCCGTCGGGCGTGAACAGGGTCCCCTCCCAGTCGACGCCGCCGTCGTAGAGCTCCCGGTGGTTCTCCAGCTGCCAGCGCACCAGGTAGCCGCCGTTGCTGATGCCGGCCAGGTAGGTGCGCTGCGGCGGATGGCCGTAGCGCTCGCGCAGCGCACCCTGCGCGGCGACCGTCAGCTGGGTCAGCCGGTCGTGCCACTCGGCCACCGCGTCGCCGGGCCGGTCGCCGTCCCGGTAGAAGTCCGGGCCGCTGTTGCCCTTGTCCGTGCAGGCGTACGCGAAGCCCCGCTCCAGGACGAAGTCGGAGATGAGGAAGTCGCAGGCGTACTGCTTGCGGACGCCCGGCGCGCCGGTCACCACCAGGCTCCCGTTCCAGGCGTCCGGGATGCGCAGCACGAACTGGCTGTCGTGGTTCCAGCCGTGCGTGGTGTTGGAGGCCGAGGTGTCCGGGAAGTACCCGTCGACCTGCACCCCCGGCACGCCGCTGGGGTTGCTCGTGCCGGGCGCGTGCAGCGCGATCCAGTCGGTTCGGTCGGTGAACTCCCCGGCGGGTCCCTCCAGCAGCCCGGTGGTGGTGAGGTCCGGCAGACACGCGGTGACGGCAGCCTCCACGCCCGGAACCTCCACCGTGTCGCTCGGCGTGCACGGTCGGCGCACCGGACGGTCACCGAGCGTGCGGCCGCCCGGGTGCGCGCCGGGCGGCACGGCCTGCGGCCCGAGCGCCGCGGCGCCGAGGGCGACCAGCAGGGTCGAGGCACGGCGCCACGCGCGCATCAGGGCTCCCTCCGCCAGCGGGGTGGGCGCCACGATGGTGGCCGGGATCCCGGCCCGCGGGCAAGGCCGCCCCTCCTTCCACCACCTCGAGCCGGTCGAGCGGTCGGGTCCTCTCCGCGACGAGTCGCGTGAGCCCGGCCAGGCGCCCGGGGGCCCAGTGCTTCGGCTCGCAGGTGCGCACCACGAGGCTGGGACGGGACGCCATCGCTGCTCCGGTGACGGCACGGTGACCGGCCCGTGACGGCCGGGGCCTACCGTCCCGCAGCACGTGCCGCGCGGACGAGCCGTCACCGCCGGGGTCTGCTCCCGGACCCGACTCCGGAATGGCAGGGGGAGCGACATGCGACTCGATCGGGTCGAGATCAAGGTGAACCTCAGCGGCGACCAGACGACGTCGGCCGTGGAGCGGCTCGAGCTGCCGTCGGGGAACCGGCCGTGGCAGATCTACTTCTGCGAGGACGTCGCCCGGGGCGGGTCCGCCGCCACCCCGTTGAAGGCGGCGGGAGTGATCCTGCGGGCCCGGCACAGGCCGGATCGGAAGGACGACAGCACGATCAAGCTGCGCCCGGGCAGGCGGTCGCAGCTCACCGACGACTGGCTCGAGGCCGAGGAGGGGGAGGACTGGGAGGTCGAGGTCGAGGCCGACTGGTCCGGCGGACGACGGGTCCTCGCCATCTCGCACACCGCCGACCGCCCCGACGACGTCGTGGTCGATGCCGGCCACGGACGGCGGCCGGCCACGAGCCTGTTCACCGGGTCGCAGGAGGCCTTCCTCCGGGACTGCTCCCCGATCCGGATCAACCTCCGGACCCTCACCGTGCTGCCGCCGGTGACGGCGACGCGATGGGACGCCGTCGAGAAGGCGCCCGCCCACCTGGACGTCCGGGCCGAACGGTGGACGGTCGACCACCTGGACTTCCTCGAGCTGTCGACCGTCACCGAGCAGCCGGCCGACGCGGAGTCGAGACAGTCGGCGTTGGTCGACTACGTCGACTCCCTCGGCCTCACCGTCGACACGGCCCCGGAGTCCAAGACCGATCGGGTGCTGCAGCAGCTGGTGGTGCGGTCCCTCGCCGCCGGCTGACCGGGGGCAGAGCAGGTCCCGGCGACCGGTTCCGCACGGCGCCGGCCTCGACGCACCGTGCCGCCGTCCGAGATCGCCCCCGTACGGCCCGGCCGGCTCGAGTCGAGAGGACGCGGCGAACACCCTGGCGCGGCCGCGCAACTGGATGTAGGGAAGAGCCGTTCCGGCCGACGACGAGGGAGCAGTCCCATGGCCGACAAGTCGCCGCACGACAACCACGCCGCGAAGAAGTCGGGGAAGGCCGTCAAGGCCAAGCGCAGCGAACGCAAGGAGAAGCAGCGGGCCACCACGGAGATGGAGCGGCTGATGCACCCGCGGAGAGACAGGGGCTGACCGGCCGCTGCGCGAGCCCCCGGGCGCTCCGCCTGCAGCAGTTGCGCCGGTGCGCCGATACCTCATCGTGGCCACGAGACACCCGGCGGTGGGGACTCCGTCGCCGCGCTCGACGGGCGCCCGGCCGCCGAGCCGCGCCGGTCCTCCCCCGTGGTCTGGGCGACCACGGCCACCGACCCGGGTACGCGGCCCGTCTCCTGGTGCTGTCCGGCTCGACCTCGACGCCGCCCAGGTTGCCGGTGGTACGACGGACGCCCGCACGAGGGTGGGGCCCGTACGTCCGGGCCGGGTCGGCCGAGGTCAGCCCGACGACGAGACCGACGTGACCGAGCCGCGCGTCCCGTCGACGGTGATCTCCTGGCCCGTGACGATGCTGCTGGTGGCGCCCGGGACGCCGACGACTGCCGGGATGCCGTACTCGCGGGCGACGACCGCCCCGTGGGAGTTGGCCCCGCCCATCTCCATGACCAGCCCGCCCGCGGTGAGGAAGAGCGGTGTCCACCCGGGGTCGGTCGAGGGTGCGACGAGGATCTCGCCGGGGGCGAGGTACGCGCCGGCGGGCTCGAGGACGACGCGCGCCGGGCCGGTCGCCGTCCCGGCGGACGCCGCGATGCCCACGAGCGCGCCGTCTGCCACGGACGTGGGCACCGGCCGGGCCTCCGGCTCGGTGCCGTCACTGAGCAGCACGCGGGGCACGTGCCGGCGGGCCGTCTCCCGGTCGTACTCGACGCGCCGTCCGGCGGCCAGGTCACCGACGTCCCGACCGTCGACCGCGTCGCCGACCTCCCGCAGGTCGAGGAAGAACACGTCGTCCGCCCGAGCGAGCACGCCGGCCGCGGACAGCTCCGCGCCGATCTCGAGCAGCTGGGCGCGCGCCCGGGCGAGGACGCGCACGACCTCGTACTTGGGCAGCTCGCGCAGGCCCGCCAGCTGCCGGGTGCGGTCGAGGGCCAGGCCGACGGCCCTGGCCCTCGACGCGCCCCGCTGCCGGGCCCGGTCCGTGAGGGTCGCCACCATGCCCTCGGCCTCCGCCGCGCTGCGGGCGAAGACCGTGTCCGGGGCCCGCTGCGGATCGTCGAGCCGCAGGTAGTTGCCGAGCACGCCGAGGAGGTGGGTCGGGTCCTCCGCCCAGCGCGGCAGGCCGACGTCGATCTCCGCCACGGCGCGGAACCCGTGGCGGTCGAGGAAGCCGTGCAGCCCCTGCTGCAGGACCGCGGGGAGCGTGCCGGTCCGGTACCGATCGGCCAGCCTCGGCGCGGACTCCCGGCGCAGCACCTCCGCCGCCTCGTCGTCGGCGCGGACCGCGGTGGCCAGGTGCCACAGGTCGAGGTCCATCTCCGTCGTCACGTTGTGCGGCAGGCCCCGCAGGACCGTCGCGAGGTCGCCCGGGCGGGCATCGGCCCGGAGCAGCAGGCCGGCCAGGCCGAGCAGCGCGAACCCGGTGGCCCCCCGCGGCACCACGCGCGGCATGACCCGCGGGACCACGGCGCCCAGGATGCCGACGACGAAGTCCAGCCGCTGCCGAGCGGACACCGGTCCTGCCGGGAGCGTGCGCCGCACCAGCTCCGCACCGGCGCGGTGGGCCCGACGCCGGGCCGAGGCCGGCCTGACCACTGCCTGGACGACCTGCAGCGGGACGGCGTAGCGCACCGCCAGGCGGGCGAGCCGTCGCACGACGGGCCGCCACGAGGGCTGGACGACCGACAGCCGCGGATCGTCGAAGAGGCCGCGCAGCACGGCGGCCGAGCGCGCCTCCATGACGTCGAGCACCCGCGGGAACACCACCCGTCCGGGGGTGCTCCGGATGATCGGCGTGATGTCGACGAACAGCCGTCCAGCGGCATCGCGGACCCCCGGCGGGCCGCTGACCGGATCCGCGGGCGGGAAGCCGTAGAGGCGGGCGACCGACGACGCGATCACGCGGATCGCGGACAGCCCCATCGGGGTCAGCGGCCGGGTCAGTCCCTGCGCGAGGCTGAAGCAGAACCAGACCCGCGGGTGGTCGTCCGGCGGGCCGTCCTCGCCGGGGCTGCCGTCCGGGAGGGGGAACAACGTCGTGACCGGGCGGGCCTGGGTGAGCCAGACCGTGCCGGCCTCGTCGATCGCCCACTCGATGTCCTGGGGCACCCCGTAGTGCTCCTGGACCCGGGCACCGAGCCGCACCAGCTCGAGGAGTTGCTCGTCGCTCAGGCTCGCCGTCGTCGACGCCGCTCGGGCGACGCTCTCCGTGCCGCCGCCCGCCCGCGCTCGGATCGTCAGCCGCTTGTCCCCCACCACGCGTTCGAGCACGGCGCCGCTGCGGCTGTCGACGACGAAGTGGTCGGGGTTGACCGCGCCGCTGACCACTGCCTCGCCCAGGCCGGGGCTGGCGTCGACGACCGTGCGTGCACGGTGCCCGGTGACCGGGTCGGCCGTGAACAGCACGCCGGCGACCGCGGCATCGACCATCCGCTGCACCACGACCGCGAGCCGGGTCCCCCCCTGGTCGATGTCGTGGCGCATCCGGTACACGACTGCCCGGTCGGTCCAGAGCGACGCCCAGCAACGGTGGACCGCGTCGAGGACGGCGTCCTCCCCGACGATGCCGAGGTGGGTGTCCTGCTGCCCGGCGAAGCTGGCGAAGGGGAGGTCCTCTGCGGTGGCCGAGGACCGGACCGCCACGGGTGCGTTCTCACCGAGATCTCGGTAGGCGGCCGTGATCGCCGCGGCCACGCGCGAGGGCATCGGTGTGGACAGGATCCGTTCCCGTGCCCGGCGGGCCAGCTCGGCGCCCCCTGACTCGCCATCGGGCGTGGTCGTCGCGAACCGGTCGAGGACCTCGCGGAGACCTGCCGCGGTCGCCATGTCGTCGTACGCACCCGTGGTCACGCAGAAGCCCTCGGGAACGGGAAGACCTGCCTGGATCAGCTCGCCGAGGTTCGCGGCCTTGCCCCCTCCCAGCGGCAGGGCTCTCGCGTCGAGCCGTCGCAACGGGAGGACGATCGGGTGCTCATCCGCCTGCCGGCCGCTGAGCTCCGGCGCTGCACTCATCGCGATGCCTCCCGCCGCGGGTCCCGGCAGAGCGGGCCGGACGCTACTCCGCACCGGCGCCGTCGTGGGCCCGCCGATCCCGCCCCCGCGGGAACCCGGAGGGACGGGTCCGGGATCTCCGGCCGTGGGGGGGGGGGGAACCGCCCCGTCGATCCTCGGGCGGCCACGCCTGGCCGGCTCCGGCTCTGTGTGCGGCCACGGGCCATCGGCATGGCTGTCGAGTTCCCGGCTACGGGCTCGGCTGGCTCAATGGCCCGCCATGCGGTAGATCCTACGTGCTGGTTGGACCGAGTTGCCTGTCACAGTCGACACCGCCGGGGAGACCTCATGTACCAGCAGGAACTGGCCCCACTCGGCAGTCTCACCGTCTCGGCGCTCGTCGCGCTCCTCCCGCTGCTGACCATCTTCGTCCTGCTCGGTGCGCTGCGGTGGAAGGCGCACTGGGCCGGCCTCGCGTCGCTCGTCGTCGCGGTCATCGTCGCCGTCACCGCGTACGGCATGCCGGTGGGCCTCGCGGCCCTGTCGGCCACCCAGGGCGCGGTGTTCGGCCTGTTCCCGATCATGTGGATCGTCTTCACGGCGATCTGGCTCTACCAGGTCACGGTGGTGAGCGGGCGGTTCGAGGACCTGCGCGCCGCCTTCCACCTGATCTCCGACGACCCGCGGGTGCAGGCCATCATCATCGCGTTCTGCTTCGGCGGCCTGCTCGAGGCGCTCGCGGGCTTCGGCGCTCCGGTCGCGATCACGGGCGTCATGCTGATGGCGCTCGGCTTCTCCGCGGTCCGCGCGGCCGTGGTGGTGCTGCTGGCCAACACGGCGCCCGTCGCGTTCGGCGCGATCGGCACCCCGATCATCACCGCGGGCACCCTGACGGGCATCGACTACAACGAGATCGGCGCCTACGTCGGCCGCCAGACGCCGTTGCTCGCGTTCATCGTGCCGGCGCTGCTGGTGCTGCTCGTCGACGGCAAGCGCGGGCTGCGGCAGACCTGGCCGGTGGCGCTGTCCGTGGGTGTCACGTTCGCGGTCGGCCAGTTCGTGGCCGCCAACTACCTGTCCGTCGAGCTCACCGACATCGTCGCCGCTCTCGCCGGCCTGATCGCGGCGGTCGTCACGCTCAGGGTGTGGACCCCGCGGGGCGGCGAGGAGGCCGCGGCGCGGCTGCACGCCGAGCACGAGGCCGACGTGGCCGGCCCGCAGGACCGACGGGAGGCCGGCTCCGTGACGGCGGCGGGTGCGGGCACGCAGACGCAGACGCAGCAGCAGGCTCTGGCCGAGCACGCTGCGGGTCTCACCCGCGGCAAGGTGCTGATGGCGTTCTTCCCGTACCTGCTGGTGATCGTGGTGTTCTCGCTGGCGAAGCTGTGGACGCCGCTGTCGACCTTCCTGGTCGGCCGGGACGTCAAGATCCCGTGGCCGGGCCTGGATCAGAACGTGCTCAGCGCTGCGGGCACGCCGGTGACGTCCACGGTCTACAACTTCCCGTGGCTGTCGTCGCCGGGCTCACTGCTGCTGATCTGCGGGTTCGTCGTCGCGCTGGTCTACCGCGTGCCGCTCGGGCGGGCCCTGCGCGAGCTGGCGGCCACCGCCGTCAAGCTGCGCTGGGCGTTCCTGACGGTGGCCATGGTGCTCGCCCTGGCCTACGTCATGAACCAATCCGGTCAGACGATCACCATCGGCACCTGGATCGCGGGCACCGGCGCGGCGTTCGCGTTCCTCTCGCCCATCCTCGGCTGGCTGGGGACCGCCGTCACCGGTTCCGACACCTCGGCCAACGCCCTCTTCGCGACCCTGCAGCAGACCGCCGCCCAGGAGGCCGGGCTCGACCCGACCCTGCTCGTCGCCGCCAACACCTCGGGCGGCGTCGTCGGCAAGATGATCAGCCCCCAGAACCTGACGATCGCGGCGACGTCCGTGGGCATCGTCGGGCGGGAGGCCGACCTGTTCCGCAAGACGATCTTCTGGAGCATCGGCCTGCTCGCCGTGCTGTGCGTGCTGATCTACCTGCAGTCCAACGTCCTGGCCTGGATGCTGCCGTGACCGGACAGGCGGGCCGGTCCGCCTGATCGACGGCGGCGACGGCCGCCTGGGGGCGAGGAGCGACGCCCGGTCCTGACGGGTGGTGCTGTCGGCGACCGGTCCACCCGGCGACCGGTCGTGCGGGCGGCACGGGACGCGGGCTCGCGCGAGTGGACGGCGGGTCGGCGGCAGCGCTCGCAGTCGCCCCTCCGGTCAGGGCAGATCGCCGAGCGTGTAGTCCTGGGCGGCCACGACGTGGTGGACGGGGAGGCCGTACTTCGAACGGACCGCGCGAGGCAGGTCCATCCGCAGCCAGCGCGACTTCTCCTCCGGCAACGTGGAGATGATGAACCCGGCGTACCCGGGGTGGCCCGCCACCTCCCCGTCGATCGCCTCGACCGGGTCGGGCGCGCCGACTCGGACGTCGCTGAGCGGCACCCCCTTCTTGGCGAACAGTGCCCTGGCCCGGTCGGCGAGCTTGCGGGCGGCTGCCTCGGCGTCGTGCTCGTCGCCCCGCCGGAACAGCAGGTGCCGGACCGGCGTCGCCGGTACGAGGAGCACGAACTCCGCGTCCGCATCCTGCTCTCTGACGGCGCGGACCTGCCTGAGCAACTCCGGATTGGTGACCGTCTCGTGCGCGACGACGAGATAGCGAGTCATCTCCGCTCCTGCGAACACCGGTGTCCAAGGGCACGTCGTGCGGCAATGGTGCCACGGGGGCGAGCGCGCGTCCGCCTGCGCGCGCTCCCCCCACTGCAGAGGACGGGGTCACGCGGCGCCGCGAGGCCCCGGCTCCGCTGCCGGTCGTCACGCGGCGTGGTCACGAGCCGGGGCGGGGGCTCCTCCGCTCATCGATGTGAGTCCCTCCCGCCGTCCGTGCACCTGCGGGTCCGCTCGGTCCGGCCGCGCCTGCAGACCGGCCGCCTCGATGCGCGGCCGGTCTGCAGATCGGTGCCCGAGCAGGACTCCTCGCGGTCCGGGGGTCGTCTCGTGTGGGACCGGTTCAGCGGGCCGGGCTCGGTGCCTGGTCGTCGAGGACGGCCTCCCGGGTCCGCGGCTCCTCGCCGCCGCCGGCGCTCGCCTTGGCCCGCTGCCGCCAGACCGTCAGCGACCGCTCGGTGTAACCGTTGGGCTCCCGCCGTCCGGAGAAGACCAGGTCCAGCGCGGCCTGGAACGACGGGCTGCCCTCGAGGTCGGCGCACATCGGCTGGTAACCGGGCTCGTCGGCGTTCTGCTCGTCGACCAGCGCCGCCATCCGGGCGAAGGTCTCGCGGACCTGGGCCTCGTCCACCAGCCCGTGGTGCAGCCAGTTCGCGATCTGCTGGCTGGAGATCCGCAGCGTCGCGCGGTCCTCCATCAGGCCCACCCCCTCGAGGTTGGGCACGGTCGAGCAGCCGATCCCCAGCCCGACCCAGCGCACGACGTAGCCCAGGATGGACTGCGCGTTGGTCTCCAGCTCGTGCCGCTTCTCCTCCTCGGTCAGGCCGGCGCCGCCGTCGGGCAGCACCGGGGCCACGAGCAGGCCGCGCCGGTCGGCGAGGGGCCGCTTGCCGATCTCCTGCTGCACCGCGAGCACGTCGGTCTCCAGATAGTGCAGCGCGTGCAGCGTCGCCGCGGTCGGCGACGGCACCCAGGCGGTGTTCGCCCCGGCCCTCGGGTGCGCGCCCTTGGTGTCGAGCATCTCCCGCATGGCCGCCGGCTTGGCCCACATGCCCTTGCCGATCTGCGCCTGCCCGGCGAAGCCGGCGCGCAGCGCCACGTCGACGTTGCGGTCCTCGTAGGTCGTCAGCCAGGTCTGCGACCGCTGGTCGTCCTTGGGGACCACGGGCCCGGCCTCGAAGTCGGTGTGGATCTCGTCGCCGGTGCGGTCGAGGAAGCCGGTGTTGACGAAGATGACGCGGTCGGCCGCCCGGGCGATGCAGGCCTCGAGGTTGGTCGAGGTCCGCTTCTCCTCGTCCATGATCCCGATCTTCAGCGTCGTCGGCTCCAGGCCGAGCGCCTCCTCCACGGCGGCGAGGAGCTCCACGGACAGGGCCACCTCGTCGGGGCCGTGCATCTTCGGCTTGACGATGTAGACGCTGCCGGTCCGGGTGTTGGAGACCCGGCTGTTGCCGCGCAGCTCGTGCAGCGCGGCCACCGCGGAGACCAGGGCGTCGAGCACCTCCTCCAGCAGCGGCTCGCCGTCGGCGGTGCGGACGGCGTCCAGCCGCATGTGGTGGCCCACGTTGCGCACGAGCAGCAGCGACCGGCCGGGGAGGGTCAGCTCCTGGCCGTCGACCCCGACGTAGCTGCGGTCACCGTGGACGGCGCGGGTCACGGTGCGCCCGCCCTTGGGGAACGACGCGGTCAGCTGCCCGGTGCGCAGCCCCAGCCACGTCCGGTAGGCGCCCACCTTGTCCGGCCCGTCGACCGTGGCGACCGAGTCCTCCAGGTCCACGATCGTGGTCACGGCGGACTCGAGCACGGCGTCGGACACCCCGGCGTGGTGCTGGGCGCCCACCCGGGTGGAGGGGTCGATCGCCAGCTCCAGGTGCAGCCCGTGCCGGCGCAGCAGCACCGCGGCCGGCCGGTCGCCGTCCCCGTCGCCCGGCCGGTGCCCGGCGAACTGGGCGGGGTCGGCCAGGCCGGTGGTCCCCGACGCCGTCTCGACGGCCAGCTCGCCCGGTGAGGGCACCCGGTAGGCGACGGCGTCGGCGTGGCTGCCCTCGGCGAGCGGGAAGTAGCGGTCCAGCAGGCGGTCGGCCTCGGCGATGACCTGGGCACCGCGGCGCTCGTCGTAGCCGGGTGCCAGCTGGTGCTCCGTCGGCAGCGCGTCGGTGCCGTAGAGCGCGTCGTACAGCGACCCCCAGCGGGCGTTCGCGGCGTTGAGCGCGTACCGCGGCACGGTCGCCGGGACCACCAGCTGGGGGCCGGGCACCTCGGCGATCTCGCGGTCCACGCGCGCCACGCGGACGGTGGGCTCCTCCAGCGGCAGCAGGTAGCCGATGTCGGTGAGGAAGGCCTCCAGCGCCTCGACGTCACCGGGCCCGTGCTCGCGGTACCAGCCGTCGATCCGCTCCTGCAGCTCGTCGCGGCGGTGCAGCAGCTGGTCGACCCGCCCGGCGAACCGCTGGTGCAGCTCGGCGACGGTCGACCAGAACCACGCCGGCTCCAGGTCGAGCCCGGGAAGCAGCTCGTCGGCCACGAAGTCGTGCAGAGCGGGGTCCACTCGCAGCCCTGCGGTCTCGGTTCCCTCGGTCACGTTCTCCACCCTCGTTCCTCTCATCGCTCGGGGCCACGCCCCACTGGTCGTCCGTCTCGTCCCGTGAGCCAGGGGCGCGCGGGCACGACGCCTGTGGCCGTCGACTGCTCCTCGGTGAGCGTGGTGTGGCCATGCCACCGCGTTCGCACACGACCTGCAAGCCGGAGCGGGACACCGGTGCAGCGCAGGTGGTCGACCATGGTGGTCCTCGACGGCGCCGTCGGCGCAGGCGGGTGCCCCGCGATCCCCCGCCATCGGCGGAGCACCCTCGCGCCCACGAGTGTCGCGTCGGCTGGGTTCCGCGGGGGGCGCCGGATCCTCGACGCGACCAGGGTTCGGTCGTAGCGTCGGGCTCCCACGGGGGCCGACGGGGACGACGCCAGTGGGAGGCTCGCGATGTTCGTGCAAGTGATCCAGGGCCGTACGTCGAACGCCGAAGGCCTGCGTCGCGCCTTCGACCGCTGGGCGCGGGACCTGGCGCCGGGCGCGACGGGCTGGCTCGGCACGACCGGCGGGATCACCGATGACGGCCGCGTCATCGGCGTCGCGCGGTTCGACTCCGCGGCGGCGGCCGCGCGCAACAGCGACCGCCCGGAGCAGAGCCAGTGGTGGCAGGAGACCGAGGAGCTCTTCGACGGTGAGGTCACGTTCCGGAACAGCGAGGAGGTGACCGTCGACCTGCAGGGCGACCCGGATCAGGCGGGCTTCGTCCAGGTCATGCAGGGCCGCACCACCGACCCCGACCGGGCCAGGGAACTCATGACGCTGGATCCCGGGACGTGGGCGGAGTTCCGTCCCGACGTGCTCGGCAGCGTGATGATCGGCCACGACGAGGGCGCCTGGACCATGGTCATCTACTTCACGTCCGAGGCCGAGGCACGCGAGGGCGAGCGGCGGGAGGTACCGCCGGAGCTCCTCGCGACCATGCAGGAGATGGACAAGCTGAGCGTGGGCGAGACCGAGTACCTCGACCTGCGGCAGCCCATCCTGCAGTCCCCCACGTGACCCGTCCCGCCCGCGCCGCAGCGCCGCGCCGACGGTGCGCGAGGGCCCCGGACGTGCCGTCCACGGTGGGTCGCCGTCCCGGGTGATCCGCTGGGTCCGGTCCGCGGGGCCGGTGACCGCGGCGGGATCGCGCAGGGGCCGGCCGCACACGGCAGGCGAGGTCGTCGACGGCGTCCCGTGGGTGGTGCCAGGCGTGGTGCGGACCGGTGTCGACGACCCGGTGTCGGCGGGGGTGTGGCCGTCACGGGAGTGGAGTCGCGGCTGCGCTGCCCCGCTCGTCGATGACGGCGTCCGCCCCGGTCGCCGCCGCGATGCTGACGCCGTCCGCCACGGCCTGCCGCCAGGCGACCTCCCGCAGCTCGACCGTGCGGGTCATGGCGATCACGGTGTCGAGGTGTTCCCGCGGGACGACGACGACGCCGCTGGCGTCCCCGCGGACCACGTCACCGGGGTGCACCACGACCCCACCGACCTGCACCGGGACGTTGATGGCCCCCGGCCCCTCGTTGGACCCGGTGGCGGGATGGGTGCCGCGGGCGAACGTCGGGAGGCCCACCTCGTCGATCCCCTCGATGTCGCGGACCGCCCCGTCCACGACGACGCCGACGACGCCTCTCCTGACGAGGGCCCCCGCGAGGATGTCACCGAGGATGGCGGCGTCCGCTCTGCCACCGCCGTCGACGGCGACCACGTCCCCGGGCTGGGTCACGTCGGGCATCTTGAGCATGAAGAGGATGTCCCCGGGCTTGGTCCAGACCGTTACCGCGGGGCCGCAGAACTCCGCTCCCCCGGCGATCCGGCCGAGCCCGGGCCCGACCACCCCCACCGGCCCACCGCAGTCGGCGATCTGGGTGGTGGCGAACCCCGCCAGCGCCGTGACCGCCGCAGCCGGCGGGCGCTCGATCGCCTCGACCACCGTCCACTGCTGCGCGTGCCACCTGCTCATGCCACGGCCTCCGACCGCGCGGTGTCGCGGTCGAGGGGCGACCGGAGGACGGGAGCACCGAGGACCTCGATGCCACGGGGACCGGTGCCGCTCCCCGCACGGCACTGCTGTCCCCGCTGCGTCACGGGTGCGTCGGTGGTCTCCGGGGTCGCCGGAGCCGCCGGGACGGTCGGCCCCGTGGCCAAGGTCGTCATCGTCGGTGCACCCCTCTCGTCAGGCCCCGCGCCGCCCCGGACGTGGCCGCACCCACGGCCGCGGCCGCAGTCGAGCGGACGTCCCCGACCGCGCCACCGCAGGACACCGGGTCGGCGTTGCGCAGGACTACCACTCCCGGCCCGGCGTCCGCCAGATCGACCAGCCCGCGGGGTCGGGCCTCTCCGACGGAACGGCCGCCGCCGGCCGCTGAGGGGTCCGGGCCTCGGGACGCCGTGCGGACCGCCCGGCTCACCGACGGGTCCGCGCCGTCGGCAGCGGATCGCTGCCGACCGTGGCCCGGCGGACCTGTGCGGCGGTGGCGAGCGGCCGGCCCGCCTGCTGCACGGCGCGGCCGGCCTCGGCGACCATCTCCGCATTCGTCCTGGTGCAGCCGGGGGGTGCATCCTCCAGCCCGACCCGCAGGTGGCCGCCGCGCGCCATGGCGACGTCCCAGAGCCCGTCGAGCTCGACGCCGAGACCGGCGATCATCCAGGGTGCCCCGGGGTCCGCGGCGTCGAGCAGGCGCAGGTAGCCGTCCAGCGCCCACGCGGTGGGCGGCAGGCCGAAGGTGAACGCCGTCGAGAACATGAACCGGTAGACCGGGCCCGGCGAGCCCGGGACGGCGGCACGCAGCGCCGCACCGGTGCGCAGGAAGCCCGGTTCGTAGACGGCGTAGCTCGGGACCAGGCCGTGCTCGCCGCACAGCTCGAGCCCGGCCCGCACGTCCGAGGCCGAGTTGGCGTAGAGG
Organism: Geodermatophilus sp. SYSU D01176; assembly: GCF_054050015.1. Lineage (NCBI taxonomy): Bacteria > Bacillati > Actinomycetota > Actinomycetes > Geodermatophilales > Geodermatophilaceae > Geodermatophilus > Geodermatophilus sp. SYSU D01176. Next base: position 190,923 of record NZ_JBJGYN010000004.1, read on the forward strand.
AAACCGTCCTCGCCGTCGCGCAGCTCGGCGAAGGTCGCCAGGGTGACCGACCCGGGGTCCACGACGCTCCACTCGATCAAGCCGGCCCGGCCCAGACGCTCCACCACCTCGTAGCGCGCCCGGCCCTCGGCCGGTCCCTGCGACGGGCGCGCGCCCATCGGCACGGTGGGGTAGCAGATGACGTCGCGGCGGCTGCGGATCGCCTCGAAGACCGGTGCGTAGAGGTCGTAGGACTCGCTCGGACGGCCGGAACGCTCGTCGTAGGCGTGCAGGTGGACGATCGCCGCTCCGGCATCGGCGCAGGCGACCGCCTGCTCGACGAGCTCTGCCCGGGTCAGCGGGATCCCCGGCTGGCGCTGCCGGGTCCACGGACCGTTCAGCGCCGCCTCCAGCCACACCCCCTCGGTCAAGGCACCTCCACCGTGGTCGGCAGCCGTCGGGTCACCAGTGTCGGCGGGCCGGCCGAGGGGCGCACGGTCGACGGCAGCCTCGCTGAGCCGGGGCGCGCACGGGCAGGTCGGGTCAGCCGTGGTGGGCCGCGCGGTGCCGGGCGAGCACGTCGAGGCCGAAGTCGGAGCCGGGATCGCGCCACACGGAGTGCGCGTGGTTGGCGCCGCGCTGCGTGTTGTCCCACTCGACCAGCAGGCGGGGGCCTTGCAGCCGGTAGTAGTGCGGTTCCCCGGGGGTCGTCGGGCCGGCCCAGGCGACGTGGACGGCGTCGAGCGCGGCCTCGTCGTCGTAGCGACGCACCGGGGACACCTCGTGCGGCACGCGGTCGAGGTAGGTGGCCAGGAGCCCGCGCAGCATCCCGCGCTGCTCGGCGTCCAGCTCGGACGCCGGCACGCCGCGCGGTTCGGCGGTGTACTCGACGGCCGCGTGGTCGGCGTCCTGATAGCCGGCGGCGTCGTCGATCGCATCGCTCAGGGCCTGCAGCTTGGCCTGCTCGCCGGCGTCCGGGAACCGCTCGTCCCGCCAGATGCCGGCGAGCGGGACGACCCGGTTCCCCGGGGACACGACGGTGCGGTTGGCGGTGACCAGGTCCGACGGTGCCTTCGGCAGCAGCACGGCCCGGGCCGCGAGCTCCGGTGGCAACGAGCGGACCAGGTCCCGCGCGAGGTCCTCGACGCGGGCCAGCGGCCGGTTGACCGCACCGCCGAGCAACGGCGACGTGGCGGGGTCGGCACCGAGGAAGCACGGCGTCGTCGACACGAGCGCGCCGTCCACCACCAGGTTGTTCAGCGAGACGTGGTGCCCGCCGAACCGCCACCCCCACATCCCGCTGCCGCCCGGCTCGCCGAAGACGCGCAGGTAGTACAGGCCGGGATCGCGACCGCGCTCCCGATCGAACCGGGTGACGAAGCCCTCGACCTGGTCGAGCACGTTCTCCAGGCCGATGATCGTCGCCACGGTGACGTAGCCGGGCGTGGACAGCCCCGTGGCGACGAGTCGCATCGCCGCCCGCTGCTGGGCGGGCTGCTGTGCGTGGAAGGTCAGGCCGCCGTGGTCGGTGGGGGTGTAGAACCAGCGCCGCCGCTCGGCGTCCGAGGGGTCGTCCCCCGGCGCCGCTCCGACGGCGATCCGTCGCTGCTCGGCGTCCAGGCCGTCCAACCAGGCGCCCGCCGCCTCGGCCATCCGGTGGGCCACGTCGCGAGTGGGGACGCCCTCGGCCACGCTCCCACCAGCAGTCACGGCCGCAATGTAGCCCCCGCAGCCGTCGGCCCGCCGCAGCCGCGGTGCCGCTCCGACCCGGCCGGCGGCGTCGGCGTCCCGGCCCTGACGTCGGCCACCTCCCGTCCCGCCGGCGGCTGCCGGCTCCCTCCGGAGGTGTCCCGCGCCCACGCCCACCGGCGATCGGCGCGATCTGCTCACCGTCATCGCCTGCATGCGTGCGGCCCCGGGCGAGCGGCGCGAGGCGGGCGCGGCGCCGGAGGCGCCGACGAGCAGCGCGAAGGGGTCCTCCGCCCGGGCGGCGAGCGCGGCGCTGAACGGATGGTCGCGCCCGGGCTCGACAGGGCACCATCCAGGCGTGGACTTCGCCCAGGCGCAGCAGGTCTTCCTCACTCCCCCCGACTCCGAACGGCCTCCTGCCGGGGTCCCCGACACCCCTGCCCGCAGGCTGCGGGACGCCGCGGAGCCGATCGCGACGATCAGCTTCTGGGGCCGGCAGGTCAACGAGCGGCTGTCCGGCCTGGGGCTGAACTTCCTCACCGGCTACGTCTGGGCACGAGCCGC